>JAZDHM010000304.1:0-7696 GCA_043805935.1 Actinomycetota bacterium | reverse complement strand
CCTGCAGTATCGCAACGTCGACGACCTCGCCGCCCATGTCCGGATGGAGCCCTCGTCGTCCGACGTGGAGTCCCTGGTGGAGAGCGCTGCCGACGAGGCATGGGCGAAGCTGTCGAATCACCATCGGGTAGGTCCGGTGATTGCGGCGATCCTCGACGAGGCGGATCGGGCGGTACACGAAGAGGTGCAGCGGTTTGCCGGCCGGCTATCCGGTGGGCCGGACGACGCCCGGATCATGAACCAGTTGGCGCAGACGATCGCCCACCGGGTGCTCCATCGCCCGCTTTCGTTCCTCAGCTCAGCCGAACACGGTGCCGAAGCCGCCGCCGTGCTCGCCGAGGTGTTCGGGGTGAGCAGTGACGCCTGACTTCCGGTTGGCGACCCGCCGCTCGCCGCTGGCACTTGCCCAGGCCCGGGCAGTGGCCGATCGGATTCGGCACGTTCACGGAGACAGTGTGCAGGTCGCTCTGGTCGAGATCGACTCGACCGGTGATCTCGACCGGGTCTCGTCGGTAGCAGCACTCACCCAGATCGGGGCGTTCGTGCGTGCCGTCCAGGCCGCCGTTCTCGACGGCCGTGCCGATGCCGCCGTGCACTCCCTCAAGGATCTGCCGGCCGCATCGCCGGGGGGACTGGTGCTGATCGCCTTCCCGGAGCGGGCCGATCCTCGTGATGTGGTTGTCGGATCAACGCTGGACGCACTCCGTCAGGGCGCGCTGGTGGGGACCGGGAGCCCGCGGCGGGCGGCACAACTGCGCCTGCTGCGCCCGGACCTCCAGACCCGTGAACTGCGCGGCAACGTGGCAACTCGGCTCGACAAGGTGGAACGGGGCGAAGTCGATGCCGCCCTGCTGGCGGCGGCCGGTCTCCAGCGCCTCGGAATGAGCGAGTTCGCCTCGGAGGTGCTCGACGTGGAGGCAATGGTGCCCGCTCCCGGCCAGGGGATCCTGGTGGTGGAGTCCCTACCCGAGGGTCCGGCGACCGAGTTGCTGGCGGCGATCGACGACCCCGACCTTCGGCCCCTGGCCGAGGTGGAGCGGCTGCTGCTCGCCGAGACCGGAGCGGGGTGCCGCTCGGCGCTGGGGGCGCTCGCCAGCCGTCGGAACGGGATGATACGCCTGCACGCCTTCGTCGAAGATGAGCGGGGGCCTCGGCGGACCGAGGTGACTGACGAGCACCCCCACGACGTGGTGGCATCGGCCCGGAAGGAGCTAGGGCTGTGATCCGGGTCGCCATCACCACCAGCGCCGACCGGATCGAGCGTGTCTCCGAGGCCTTCTCCTGCCTCGGTCTGGTCCCGGTGGCACTGCCTTGCGTCCACATCGAGGCCGCGGGCGCCGAAGTGCTCGCCGATGTCAGGCAAGCGGTGGTTCCGGGAGTGACGCTGCTCTTGAGCGCGGCGCGGCCACTCGACCTACTCTGGCCGGCCGGAGAGCCACCCCCGGTGCCGGTGGTCACGGTGGGGACGGCAACCGCGAACGCAGTCCGACAGCGGGGCGGCCGGGTTGAGTACGTCGGGTCTGTCGGCCTCGAGGCGCTGCTCGATGACGGCATCCTCGACGGGAAACGGATCGTGTTCCCCCACGCGGCCGGAACCGACCCGGCTGCACTGGAGCGAATCGTCGCCCGGGCCGCCTCGCTGGAGGCTCCGGTCGTCTACGAGACCGTGCCGCAGCCGCCCGGGAATGCGGAGGTCGACGCGGTCGCCTTCGGCTCGCCGTCGGCGGTGCGCGGCTGGGTGTCGGCGAGGGACCTGGAGGGGTTGTTCGTCGGAGTGATCGGAGCGACGACGGCCGTTGAGGTCGAAAGCGCAGGTTACCGGCCGGATGTGGTCGCGCCTCGGCCCGGCTTTGCGGCGCTTGCCGAGGCGATGGCACAGCAGTTGGAGGTCATGACATGAGCGGGTTTCCCACCGTGCGACCACGAAGGCTCCGCCGGAGCGCGGCGCTGCGTCGGATGGTTGCGGAGACCCGCCTCGATCCGGCGTGCTTCGTTCTCCCGTTGTTCGTCGTAGCGGGTGATTCGGTCGAGCGCCCGATCCCGTCCATGCCGGGTCACGCCCAGCTCTCCGTGGATCGTGCGGTGGCAGTCGCCGCCGAGGCTGCGGTGCGCGGGGTCGGGGGCGTGATCCTCTTCGGCATTCCCGAGTCGAAGGACGAGGTGGGATCGTCGGCCTGGGATCCGGCCGGCCCGGTGCCGCGCGCCCTCGAAGCACTGGCCACCGAGGTGCCCGACCTGGTGCGCTGGGCCGACGTGTGCCTGTGCGAGTACACCAGCCATGGCCACTGCGGCCCGCTCTCCGGCGACATGGTTGACAACGATGCCGCGCTGCCGTTGCTGGCGAGAGCGGCGGTCGCCTACGCCGAGGCGGGCGCCGACATCGTGGCGCCGTCGGACATGATGGACGGCCGGGTGGCGGCACTACGGGCGGGCCTCGACGAGGCCGACCACTGCGATGTCGCCATCTGCTCCTATGCGGTCAAGTACGCCTCGGCCTACTACGGGCCCTTCCGTGACGCCGCCGAGTCGGCACCGGCGTTCGGGGACCGACGCTCCTACCAGATGGATCCGCCCAACCGCCGAGAGGCGCGGCGCGAGGTGCTGCTCGACGTCGAGGAGGGCGCCGACCTGGTGATGGTAAAGCCGGCCGGGCCCTACCTCGATGTCGTGAGCGAGGTGCGCCGACTGGTCGACCTGCCGCTCGGGGCGTATCAGGTGTCGGGGGAGTTCTCGATGATCATGGCTGCCGCGGAGCGCGGCTGGATCGATCGGGACCGGATCATGCTGGAGTCGCTCCTCGGCATCGCCCGAGCCGGGGCGGACATCATCCTCACCTACTTCGCCATAACCGCAGCCGAGCTGCTGCAGGAGTCATGACGTGACCTGGAACGAACGAGCCGCCGCGGTCATGCCCGGCGGCGTCAACTCGCCGGTTCGGGCCTTCAAGGCGGTCGGCGGCCAGCCGCCCTTCGTCGCCCGCGCCGCCGGGGGCCGCGTCGTCACCACCGATGGCGCTGAGCTCATCGACTTCATCGCCTCGTGGGGGGCGCTCATCCTCGGGCACGCCCACCCCGAGGTGGTCGAGGCGGTCCGGAGTGCTGCCGCCGCCGGCACCTCGTACGGCCTCTCCACCCACGCCGAAGTCGAACTGGCCGAGGCGATCGTGGACGCCGTTCCGTCGGTGGAGATGGTCCGGATGGTCAACAGCGGCACCGAGGCGACCGCCTCGGCGGTCCGCCTGGCGCGGGCCGCCACTGGACGGTCGGCGATCGTCAAGTTCGAAGGCTGCTACCACGGTCACGCCGACCCGTTCCTGGCCCGGGCCGGGAGCGGCCTGGCCACCTTCGGGGAACCGACGAGCCCGGGAGTGCCGGAGAGCACCGTGGCCGCCACGCGGGTCGCCCGGTACAACGATCTCGAGTCGGTCCGGGCCCAGATGCGGGACGGCGACGTCGCCGCGGTGATCGTCGAGCCGGTGGCCGGGAACATGGGCTGCATCCCGCCGCTACCCGGCTTCCTCGAGGGGCTCCGCACTCTGTGTGACGCCACCGGCGCCCTGTTGATCTTCGACGAGGTGATGACCGGGTTCCGGGTCGGCCCACGGTCTGCCCAGGGCCGCTACGGCGTGATGCCAGACCTGACTGCGCTGGGCAAGGTGATCGCCGGGGGAACCCCGGCCGCGATGTACGGCGGACGGCGCGATCTGATGCGGATGATGGCACCCGATGGCCCCGTCTATCAGGCGGGAACCCTGGCCGGAAACCCGATCGCCACTGCCGCCGGCCTGGCGACGCTGCGCTACCTCGCCGACCACCCCGAACTCTACGACCGCTTCGAGGAGGCGGGGACGTTGGTGCAGTCCCGGCTCGAGGGCACCATGGCCCGGGCTGGGATCCCCGGGGTGGTTCATCACGCCGGCGGGATGCTCGGCGTGTTCCTCGGAGTCGATCGGGTCGAGAGCTGGGACGATGTGGCCGACCTGGACGGTGCGTTGTTCGCCCGCTTCTTCCAGGCGGCGCTGCGGCGGGGAGTGCTGCTGCCCCCGTCGGCCTACGAGGCCTGGTTCCTCATGGAAGCCCATCTCGGCGGAGACCTCGAAGAGGCGCTCGGGGCTCTCGAGGCAGCGATCGTGGAGGCCGGATCGTGAGGATGCTCGATGCCCTGGCGATGCGGCCGCTAGAACGGCCGCCGCTGTGGTTCATGCGCCAGGCGGGCCGCTACCTGCCCGAGTACCGCGAAGTGCGGAACCGGCACAGCTTCCAAGAGGCGGTCCACACCCCGGCGCTGGCGACCGAGATCACGCTGCAGCCGATCCGCCGCTTCGACCTCGACGGTGCCGTCCTCTTCTCGGACATCATGACGCCGCTGGAAGCGATGGGGGTCGAGGTCGAGTTCGCCCCGGGGCCGACCCTGTCGCCGCGGTCGCTGGCCGAGGTCGCCGGCCTGCCCGACCTCGATCCCGGATCAGTCGATTTCGTGTTCGAGACGCTGCGGAGGGTCCGCGCCGAGGTGCCGCCGGAGGTCGCGGTGATCGGCTTCTGCGGAGCGCCGTTCACGCTGATGGCGTACCTCATGGAGGGGAGCGGAAGCAAGGAGTTCGTTGCGGTGCGGAGCGCCCTCGCCGGGCAACCCGACCTGGCGGCAACGGCGCTCGGCGGGCTGGCGCGGTCGATGCGCCGCTATCTCCAACTCCAGATCGAGGCGGGGGCCGACGTGGTCCAGATCTTCGACTCCTGGGTGGGGCTCGTGGACCGGGGCACCTTTGCCGACCTGGTCGCTCCTGCAGTCCGGACCACGGTCGACGGCCTGGCCGCGCCCACCATCTACTTCGCGCCCCACGCCGCCCACCTCCTCGATCTCCTCCCGGCGACGGGGGCGGTCGGCTACGGGGTCGACTGGCGGCAGCCCATCGGACATGCCTGGGACCGGATCGGGCGGAGCCACCCCATCCAGGGGAACCTCGATCCGGCGGTCCTCCTGACCGATCCCGCCACCGTCGAACGAGCCGTCGCCGCGATCCTCGGGGAGGCCGGAGGTGCGCCGGGCCACATCTTCAACCTCGGGCACGGGATCCTTCCGTCAAGCCCGATCGAGAACGTGGCCGCCATGGTGGCCGCGGTACGGAGGGATGCCTCGTGATCTGCCTCACCTCGGAGTTGCTGGAGCACTACGACAAGCCGGGGCCGCGGTACACCTCCTACCCGACGGCGGTGGAGTTCGCCGTCGGCTTCGGCCCCGGCCAGTACGCCGATCATCTCCGGGAGGGGGCCGAGCGGCCCGACGACCCGCTCTCCCTCTACATCCATCTGCCGTTCTGTGGGGCGCGGTGCTCTTTCTGCGGGTGCCACGTGGTGGTGGCCAGGCGCCGCAGCGTCGCCGCCGCCTATCTGGACCGGGTGCTCGCCGAAGCCGATGTGGTGGCGGAGCACCTCGGGGAGCGGCGGCGCCTGGTGCAGTACCACTGGGGAGGAGGCACGCCGACCTACTACTCGCCCGATGATCTCGCCCGGTTCCACGCTGGGATCCTCGAACGGTTCGAGCTGGCTCCCGACGCCGAAGTGGCTGTCGAGGTCGATCCGCGCGTGACCACCCCGGAGCACCTGCAGGTACTGCGCGAACTGGGGTTCAACCGCCTGTCGATGGGTGTGCAGGACTTCGATCCCGAAGTCCAGGATCTCATCGGCCGCAACCAGACCTGGGAGCAGACGGAGGACCTGTACCGGCGGGCGCGCGCCGTCGAGTACGAATCGATCAACCTCGACCTGATCTACGGGCTGCCCGGCCAGACGACGAGATCGTTCTCCCGGACCCTGGACCGGGTGCTGCAGCTCCGCCCCGACCGGCTGGCGGTGTACTCGTTCGCCTACGTGCCGTGGGTCCGGCCCAATCAGAAGCGCATCGACGCAGCGCGCCTCCCCGATCGGGACACCAAGTTCGCCCTGCTGGCCCTGGTCGCGGACGGACTGGTCTCCGGCGGCGGCTACCGGGCGATCGGGATGGATCACTTCGCGCTGCCCGACGACGAGCTGGCGACGACGTTCGACCAGGGCACCCTCAGTCGCAACTTCATGGGGTACACCACCAAGAAGGGGACCGAGGTGGTGGCACTGGGGACGTCGGGGATCTCGGACGTCGCCGGGGCCTACGCTCAGAACCACAAGCGGCTCAACTCCTACTACCGGGCAGTCGACGCCGGCGAGCTCCCCGTCGAGCGGGGGCTGCGGCTGACGCCCGACGACCGGCTCCGGCGGCACGTGATCACCGAGCTGATGTGCAACGGGCTCCTGGTTCCGGCCGAGGTGGAGGCCGGCTTCGGGGTCGGTTTCGCCGAGTACTTCGCCGGCGAGATCGCGGCGCTCACCGCACCGGGGGGTCTCGTCGACCAGGGGCTGGTCGAGGTCGCCGGGGGCGCGATCGCTACCACCGAGCTCGGGCGGCTGTTCATTCGCAACGTCGCCATGGTGTTCGACGTCTATCTGCGGCGGAACCCGGACGAGGCGAAGCCGGTGTTCTCGAGGACCGTGTGATGCGACCGAGCGCCGATGGAGTGAGCCGGATGGCGCCTCCGGAGCCGGCACCCGGCAACGATATGGAGGCATGTTGGTGAGGCACGTGGTTGTCGTCGGGGGCGGCCTGGGGGGTCTGCTCGCCGGAGCCGAACTGCGGCGACGGGGAGCCCAGACCCTGGTCCTGGAAGCGGGCGACCGGCCGGGTGGTGTCGCCCGCACGGTGCGGGAGGACGGGTTCCTGCTCGAGCCCGCCGCCGGATCGCTGCTGCTGCCCAACCCCGACCTCTCGCCGATCTTCGAGGCCGCCGGGATCGATGTCGATCCGACGCTGAAGGGCGCTCGCACGAGGTTCGTCTACGACCGACGCCACCTGTTCGAGATCCCCGAGTCGCCAAAGTTCCTGTTCACCCGGCTGGTCTCGTGGCGGGCCAAACTGCAGGCCGCTCGGGAGCCCTGGATCAAGACACCACCTCCGGACGGCGAGGAGTCGCTGCTCGGTTTCTTCACCCGCCGCTTCGGCTCCGCCGTCGGCCGGCTCGGAGCCGAACTGATGGCGCACGGCGTGTTCGCCGGCGATCCATCGTCCCTTTCGATCCAGGCGGCCTTCCCCAAGCTCGTTGCCCTGGAGGTGGAAGCCGGGAGCGTGGTCAAGGGGGCGCTGGCCCGCCGGAAGACCAGAGAGAAGGGCACGCCCCGCGCCTCGGTCCACGTCGCACCAAAGGGCATGGCCGACGTCGCTGCCCAACTGGCGGCCTACCTCGGGGACGGGTTCCGCTCCGGCAGTCCGGTCCGGGCGGTCATCCCGGAAGACGGCGGATGGCGGGTCGACTGGGCCGGTGGCTCCGAGGATGCCGACGCCGTCGTCGTCGCGCTGTCCCCGGGCCAGGCGGCCGAGATCGTCCCCGGTTCCCTAGCCGACCTCCTCACCGGTCGCCCGGTCGCGCCGGTGGGTGTCGTCGGCATCGGAGGCCCATCCGGCTCGCTACGGCTCCCTGCCGGGTTCGGCGCCCTCGCCGGTCCCGACGCCGGGATCCGGGCGCTCGGGATCCTCTTCGAGTCTCAATACGCCTCCGGCCGGGCGCCGGAGGGGCACGAGCTCGCCAAGGGCATCTACGGCGGTGCCGCCGATCCGAAGATCATGAGCCGCTCCGACGAGGAGCTGGTCGCACTGATGGTGCGAGAACTGG
>JAZDHM010000303.1:0-8796 GCA_043805935.1 Actinomycetota bacterium | reverse complement strand
TTGCCCACCTCGCCCTTGACGACGATGTTGAGCGGGCCCCAACGCACCACGCGGATCGACTCGCCGGGGCACTCGCCGAACGACCCGTTGCCGACGATGAAGCCTGTGTCGTCGGTCGGCTGGCCGAAGGTCGCCGCCAGTCTCCCCAGGACGTCATCGGCGTCCGCCCCGAAATCGAGTGGGCCGATGTCGTCGGCGCTCATCGTGAGCTCGGCGATGGGGATCGGATCGCCCACCGGGATGATGGTGACGGCCAGGGTGGTGCCGGGCACGCTGACGGTCGTGCTCGAACCGTCGACCACGCTCGAGGTCGAACTGCCGGGGATGGTCGTGCTCGAGCCATCGGCGATCGTCGTGCCCGAGGTGGTACTGGTCGTCGTGGCGGCAGTGGAGTCCCCGTCGGTGAGGAGGAAGAACACGATGACGCTGACCGTGGCCAATGCCAGGCCCACGGCAATGCCGACCAGGAGCGGATTCGCCTGGGTGGGACCGCTCCTGCGGGGTCCCCGTGGCGAGGGGCGGGACGCGGCCGCTTGCTGGGGTGGGGGGCGTCGTTCCGGCGCGGCGAAGGACGGATCGAAGGTGGGAAAGGGCTCCCCGCCCTCAGGCCCATCGGGTGGTTGTGGATCCACGGGTCACCTCTCCGGACAATCCTAAGGGCCGTGGCGCCGTGTGGTGCGGACCCGGTCGGGGGCTAGCCCGCCGGGTCGGTGAAGAGGCCGGCCGCCGCCGGGTACTCCTCGACGAGCACGTCGTGGAAGGGCTTGGTCGGAATGAGGACGTATGCCTCGGTGGGATCCATGTAGTTGGCCACGGGGATGACCGGGCGCACGATCGTCGACGTGTCGAGGGACCTCAGCTCCCAGGCGAAGCTGACCGCCTCCGACAGGCTCAGGCTGTCGTCGATGGTGAAGTCGTTGCTGACGTCTTCGACGAGCCCGGTGAGCTCGGTGATGCTGTTGAAGCCATGGAGGCGCTGGAGCGCCTGAAGGATGAGGTCCTGCTGCCGCTGGTTGCGGGTGAGATCGTTGACCCCGGGAACGGGGGACCACGATCCGTTGACGTACTCCTGGGTGTGACGGCTCCTCATCCACGCCAGCGCCTGGTCTCCTGCGGCCGTCGAGCACCCGGCCGGGAGATCGAGCGGCACCGGGTTGACCTTGGGGTCCCGAACCTGGTTGTCGACGCAGATCTCCACCCCGCCCACACGGTTGATGATGTCCTTGAACCCCTCGAAGTCGAACACGGCGAAGTGATCGATCGCGATGCCGGTGAAGTCCTCGATGGCGATCGCAAGCTGCTCCGGGCCGGTGGCCCCGGTGCCGCACCCGTTCAGATTGGCGTTGACCCTGGTCTTGCCTCCCGTGCATGGGTTGGTGATGTACAAGTCGCGCGGGATGGACATGAGAATCGGGGCGCCATCGTTGGCCGGGAGGAGGAAGAGCAGGATGACGTCCGCCCGCCGGCTCGCCCCGATCTCGGCGCGCTCGTCGCTTCCGATCACCAGGAAGGCGTCCAGCGACTCGTTGTTGATGCGGGCCGAGGCGGCGTCGAAACCCTCTGTGTCGTCGGCGATGTCGCCACCGATGATCGGGGCATCAGGTTCCGGTTCGCCGGCTGGGTCGGTCACGGTGGTGGTCGTGACCAGGTTGGTGCGGGCGGTCTCGGGGTCGAAGGGGAAGCGCTCCACGTCGCGCCACGCGCTCCACAGCCGAAAGCCGGTCCAGCCGACGACGGCGACCAGCCCGATGGCGACCACCAGCGCGGCACGCCGCAGATATCCCTTGACCCTTGGATCGAGGCTCACGGTCGGGAACTTACGTCGTCCAGGACGTGGCGAGGGGTCCGGGCCTGTGACCCGTCTCAGGGGAGGGCCGCCGCCAGGTCGGCAGGGGATGTCACCGGTGTGTCGCACACGAACCCACGGCACACGTACGCCGTGGCCACCCCGGCGATCGCCCGACGCCCGCCGAGCAGTGGAACCGGTCCGCCCCCGTCGCCCTGGGCGAGGAACACCTCGGGCCGATATCGCTCCCTGACCACGGTCAGCAACGGCCCACGATCCGGCCCGACCACGGCCACCTCGTGGGGTGGAGCAAGATGGACGAGTGCCACCGACAGCAGGTGGCCGGAACCCGACGGGTACCGCTCGAGGTGAGTGAGCCCCAGGCGGAGTATCGATTCGACCCGGTCGGTCCACTGCTGATCACCCGTGAGAGCCGCCAGATGTTGCATCGCCTCGGCCGCCAGGGAATTGTCCGACGGCGTCGGGTTGTCGAACATGTTCTTGGGCCGGGCGATGAGTGGTGCGGCGTCGGTCCCGGTGGCGAACACCCCGCCGTCGCGGTCGTCCCAGAAGAGGCGGACCATCGTGGTTGCCATCGCCTCGGCCTCCGTGAACCACGCGGGTTCGCCGGTGGCGTCGTAGAGGGCGAGAAGCGCCATGGCTGTCGCCGCGTGATCGTCGGCGAACGCTGGCACGTCACCACGACCCTGGCGCCGGGAGCGCAGCAGTCGCCCGTCGGGGCGGCGCATCTCGGTGAGGATGAAGCGGGCGATGTCCTCGGCCGCGTGGAAGTACCGATCGCTGCCGAGGATGAGCCCTGCCTCCGCCAGGGCCCGCGCTGCCAGTGCGTTCCAAGCGCACACCGCCTTGTCGTCGAGTGCCGGGCGGACCCTGGTCGAGCGCAGGTAGCGGAGGGCGGTCCGGGTCCGGTGGAGGGCGTCGTGCACGGCCTCTTCGGTGATCGCGAGCTCGGCGGCGATCGCCGCAGGGGATACGGCGTCATGCACAATCGACCGCCCGTGGAAGTTCCCGGCCTGGGTCACTCCCCATGCTTTGCGGACGAGCGGCGCGTCCTCGCCGGCAGCACGGTCGATCTCGACGGGGTCGAACACGTAGAAGCGCCCCTCCTCTCCCTCCGAATCGGCGTCCTCGCCGGATGCCAGACCACCGCCGGGAAGGGCCAGCTCGTCGAGCAGGTAGTCGAGGGTGGAGCGAGCAACGTCGGCGAACCTGCCGATCCCGGTGACCTGCCAGGCGCGGGCGTAGAGGCGGGCCAGCAGGGCGTTGTCGTAGAGCATCTTCTCGAAGTGGGGGACCAACCACCGATCGTCGGTCGAGTAGCGGGCGAAGCCACCACCGAGGTGATCGTGGATCCCTCCGCGATCCATCGCCTCGAGGGTCCCGACCAGCATCTCTTCGGCCCGAGGCGCCCACTCCCTGCCTGCCGCGCGCAGTAGGAACTCGAGGGTCGGCGCCTGTGGGAACTTGGGCGTGCCCCCGAAGCCTCCATGACGGCGATCGAACTGCGTCCAGAGGACGTCGTGGGCGGCGACGAGCGTTTCTGACGTCGGCATCCGCGTATCCGGGGGAGGGGCGGCGGCGATCGTCCCGGCGAGCGCGCCGGCCGTGCTTTCGATCTCGTCACGGCGGTGCGCCCAGGCGTTCGACACCGCCTCCAGCACCCTGCGGAATGCGGGCATCCCGTGACGGTCGACAGGGGGGAAGTAGGTGCCCGCGTAGAAGGGCTTCCCGTCGGGCGTGAGGAATAGGGTCATCGGCCAGCCCCCGCGGCCGGTCAACTCCTGGACGGCGTCCATGTAGATGCGGTCCACGTCGGGACGCTCCTCGCGGTCCACCTTGACGTTGACGAACCCCGCGTTCATCACGGCGGCGACCTCCGGGTTCTCGAACGACTCGTGGGCCATCACGTGGCACCAGTGGCACGAGGCATAGCCGACGGAGAGCAGCACAGGCACCGAGCGGCGCCTGGCCTCATCGAGGGCGTCGTCGCCCCACTCCCACCAGTGCACCGGATTGTCGCGGTGCTGGAGAAGATACGGGCTGGTGGCATCGCCCAGGCGATTGCGGCCGGTCACGGCGGGGAATCGTACGGAGTGGACGGCGGCTACGGCCATCCCGCCCTGCCAGACTCCGGGCGTGGAACCGATCGGGACCCATCGAGCGCGGAAGGGCATCGGGGTGGTGGCCCCGGTGCTCGTGGGGATCGCCGGGCTGGCGGCGCTGGGCACCGGGCTCTACCTCGGGGTTGGCGACCTCGTCGAGCGTCACAGAGAGTCGGTGTCCAACACCACGGTGGCATCGTCGACCACGACGATCGTTGGGCCCGCCGCCACCACGGTGGTCACCGACGACTCCGGCCGCCTTGTCATCGTCGTTCCGGCGGCCTGGGCCGACGTGGACGGGGGCCCCTGGCACCGCGGGGACGCCGTCGTCGGTATCCAGATCGGCGCCGCGGTGGACCTCGACGCCTGGACGAGTGGGTGGGGTACGCCCGGGGTGTTCGTCGGGGTCAGCGACACCCTCACCCTCGCCGACGGCTACGGGGACTGGAGCGACGAGTGCCGGCGGGATGAGGACGAGCCGTTCGTGGCCGACGGCATTTCCGGGACGATTCACCGGTGGGTCGATTGCGGCGCCGAGGGAAGCACCTTCCTCGACGGTGCGGCGATGATTCCCGGCCGGGCGGAGCTGTTCCGGTACCAGGCGGTGCTCCTCGACGGGGGGGATCGGGCCGCGTCGAATCGAGTTCTGAACACCCTCCGTTACCTGCGATAAACGCCGGGTGGCCGTCACAGAAGGCCGCCTCGAACGCGAAAACCCCGGAATCACTGGTCGGATTGGGGGGTTCACAAACCGACGCGCCTATGTCATAGTGAGCGAGAACCGGCCCTTGTGAAATCGTTCACAAGCGCGTCACCTGGGCCGGTCGACGAGTTCGGCAATCCCGTTCCCCGGCGGAGCCATCAAGAGGACGTTGGATCACCCATGGCAGTTGCGAAGACGCGGCGCGAACGTGACCGGAACAAGCTCACTGACGAGCGCGGCCGGCTCACCACCGACCTGGTCAGCCAGTACTTGACCGCGATCGGCGAGTACGAGCTGCTCACGGCGGAGCTTGAGGTCGAGTTCGCGCAGAAGATCGAGGCCGGCGAGGACGCCCAGACGCGTCTCGAGGAGCGCGACTACTCGGGGAAGACCGAGGAGATCGAGCTCAAGCGCTTCGTCCGTCTTGGCCGTCAGGCGAAGGATGACTTCCTTACTGCCAACTTGCGCCTCGTCGTGGCCAACGCCCGGCGCTACGCCAACACCTCGGGGATCGACTTCCTCGATCTCATCCAGGAGGGCAACCTCGGGTTGATCCGCGCCGTAGAGAAGTTCGACTGGCGCAAGGGGTTCAAGTTCTCGACCTATGCCACGTGGTGGATCCGCCAGGCGATCACCCGGGCGATCGCCGATAAATCCCGCACGGTGCGCATCCCGGTGCACCTCCACGACACCCTCGCCGCGGTGCGCGCCGCCCAGGCCAGCCTGAAGGCTGAGCTGGGGCGAGATCCCAAGCCGGCGGAGATCGCAGAGGAGGCAGGAGTCACCGTCGACAAGGTCGAGCTGGCGCTCGGGGTCGCGGACACCGTTTCCCTCGAGCAGCCGGTCGGTGAGGATGGGGCGCAGCTGGGCGACTTCATCGAAGACGAGGACGCGGTCGATCCCGTCCGCGTCACCGAAGAGGGGGACATCGCCGACAGCCTGCGCCGGTCCATCTCCCGGCTCCCCGATCGTGAGGGCCGGATCCTCGCGCTCCGATACGGATTCCTCGATGGTGTCCCCCGCACGCTGGAGGAGATCGGCGAGGAGTTCAACCTGACCCGGGAGCGGATCCGTCAGCTGGAGAAGCTGGCGTTGTGTCGGCTGCGCCACCCCTCGTTCGGGATCCGCGAGCAAGACCTGGTCTGAGACCTCGCGACGCGAGGCAGATGGCAGATTGCAGACGGCAGACCTTGCCTGCTGCCCTCTGCCTTCTTCTTCCCTCAAGGGCCTTCTGGCCCCCTGCCGTGCCTCCCGTCCGGCACTAGCCTCAGTCTCGATGAAGCTTGGGTCGCTTGTCGGCGGGGTCGCCACGGTGATCGGTCCGGAGGCGACGCTCGGCGATGCCGCCGAGGCGCTCGTCCACGACGGCGTGGGAAGCCTCGGCGTGATCAGGGACCGCACGCTTGTCGGCATCATCACCGAACGGGATCTGGTGCGGGCGATGGCCGAGGGAGCCGACCCCGACACCGCGGTGGTCACCGACTGGATGGCCGACGCACCCGACACCTTCTCACCCGACGTGGATGTCGACGAGGCGGCCCGCTGGCTGTTGGAAGTCGGCTACCGCCACATGCCGGTGATGGCAGACGGCGAGCTGCTTGGGATCGTGAGTATCCGGGACATCCTGTGGGCGATCCTGGGTGAAGCCACGCCGGGTTGATCTCAGTCGGACGAAGTCAGGTGGCGCTCCAACCGGCGGTTGACGGCGTCCATGACGGCGCGCACCGCGGCCAGCCGGTCGTCGACTTCTCCCTGGAGGGCGCTGCCCACGAGCACGTCGTCGTCTCCGAAGCGGACCTGGGCGAGCGCCACGCTCGCGGCACCCAGGTCGGTGGTGGCGATGGCAAGCAACTCCAGGTCGAGGCCGTCGCCGCTGAGTCGAATCACGGCATCGAGGGCGGCCTCACCGGCGAGCCGGGTCCGCTGGTCGGCTGCCCCGACTGCCTGGCCATGCCAGGAGCGATTGGCCCAGTCGAGGGTGACGGTGACGCGGGCGTCGGGACCGTCGACGTCGTCCTCGATGGACACGATCATGGGGCGGGCAGCCACGACCTCGGAGAGTAGTCGGTTTTCGCGCTCTCCGAGCTCACACCCGGAGGGGGCTCAGGCGTGCCGGGAGAGGCGGCGATTGACCGCGTCGAGCGCCGCCTTGGCGTAGGCCACCTGGCGGTTGTCGTCGTCGATCACCGCGGTGCCGACCAGCGGGCGCTCACCATCGGGGTCCTCGACGACGACGATGGCGATGTCGGCGCCACCCGACCGGGTGGTGGAGGCGTCCATCAGGCGGTAGTCCTCATCGTCGACGGACGCCACCGCCCGCAGGGTCGCCGTGGCCACCAGGTGTCCCCGGCCGGAGGCGGCGGGATCGCCGGCGACTATGCCGACGTGATCCTCGGCTTCCCACTGGAGGAACACCCGCACTTCGGCACGGCGCTCGTCGGTGGTCTCATCGACGCGGATCAAGGCGACCCGGGCTGTCTCGAGGCGCAGGGGGGTGACGGATGCGGTCATGGCGGCGAATATCGGAAGATTTCGCGGTCTGGTTTAGGACTTCGCAAGTCCCGCGGCTCGCGCCGCCACTTCTCGTGGAGTGACGGGTTGGCGTAACTATCGCGCCGCTCGGCGCAACTCGTCTGGGGTTCCGACTCTTGCGCATTGCGCATTGCGCATTGCGGGCCGAGGGATACGAACCACGAACTACGAGCCCACCGGCACCCACACCAGTATCGGCGGGTCCACCTGGACGTCGGTCTTCTCCCCGCCGATCGTCACCGCCTCCACCTGCTCGGCCTTCCGGCGCCAGCGTTCGGAGACCTCGGTAACCGTCGCGGTCATCTCGGCTTCGAGACGATCGACGTCGGTCTGCTCCTTGGCCACCCGTTCCTCGGCGGAGGCGACTCGCCCCGCCGGGTCATGGATCGCTTCGACGCAGCGGTGGACAGCGAGGAGGTCCGCCGCCGCCCGATCAGGACGCCGATGAGGGTGCCGGCTCCCGACACCATCTCCTCCTGACGGCGGGTCTCGGCATCGAGCCGGGCGTCTTCCACCCGCTGGTATGCCGCCTGGATCTCATCCTGTGCCTTGGCGATCCTGGCGGTGAGCTTGTCGTGGACGGCGGCGACCTCAAGGTGGCCCTGGCCATGTGCTCAGAGTGTACGGATCGGGCCCGACGTGCCCTTTCGCTAGCCTTAAGGCGATGCGCCGCCATCTCGCTGCCGCCGTCGTCATGCTGGCGATTCCCGTGACGGCGTGCGGTCAGGTCACTCCGACCAGCCTGGACGTCGCCGCCAAGACCGGGTACGCCGTCGTCGTCGAACAGGCCGGTGGCACCCTGTCCGTCGGGTTCTCCGCCGACCGCGACGCCGCCGCCGGAACGCCGTACGAGGTGACCCAGGCGATCTGGCGGGTCGACGACGGTCCCTGGAACGAGCCACCGGTCACCTGCTTGGGCAAGGGTCAGCGGATCGAGCTAGGGATCGCTCAGGTCGAGAACGAAGCCCGGCCCGGCCTGCTCATCGAGCGGGTGGTGTGGCTGGTGTGCCTGTCGCCCGAATAGCGCTGTCCGCTGTCGGCTTTCCGCTTTCCGCTCTGAGCCCAGACGCTGGGTCTTGCCGCATCCCGCGGATGGCGGATGGCGGATGGCGGATGCCTCGGTCGTCCCGTCAGCGTTACATCGGGACGCGCCTGACCACCTCTGCCACCGCGCTCTCCACATCGGGCACGCACGTGACCAGGTAGGGATCCGTCGCGAGGATCTCGGCGAGCTCGGCGACGACCCTGGCCCACCGGTCGCCGACGGTGATCAGGGGCTTGGGTCGGCCACCGCTGAAGGGCGCCACGAACCCGAGGTTCCAGGCAGCCACCAACTCGGTCAGGGTACCCAGGCTGCCCGGCAGGGTGATGGCGGCCGCGCTCAGGTCGTTTATGGCGTGGATCCGCTCCATCAGGTGGTCTGCGGGCAATTCCTCGGAGACGTACGCGTTGGCACCGGAACGGCCGGGGAACACCGACGGAGCGGTGACACCGAGCACCCAACCGCCGACCCCGCGGGCGCCCCGGGACACCGCCTCCATCAGCCCACCGTACCCGCCGGTCGCCACCCCATACCCCGCCGCGGCGAGCAGCCGGCCGCAGAGGACTCCCTGTTCGTAGTCGCCGTCGCCTTCCGAAGCCTGCGACGCGCC
>JAZDHM010000302.1:0-2355 GCA_043805935.1 Actinomycetota bacterium | reverse complement strand
CCGGCATTGGTGTAGCCGACGAGTGCGGCCGCCGGGATCTCGGACCGGCGCCGCGCTTTGCGCTGAGTATGACGGACCGTGGCCAGCGACTCGAGCTCGTCCTCCAGTTGCGAGATGCGCTTGAGCACCCGCCGCCGGTCGCTCTCCAGCTTCGTCTCGCCGGGTCCTCGGGTCCCGATGCCGCCACCCAAACGGCTCAGCTCGATTCCTTTGCCGCGTAGGCGGGGAAGGCGGTACCGCAACATGGCCAGCTCCACCTGGGCGCGGCCGGCGCCGCTCGTTGCGTGCTGGGCGAAGATGTCGAGGATCAGGGCGACGCGGTCCACCACGTCCGTCTCGAAGATCTTCTGGAGGTTGCGCTGCTGGACAGGTGACAGCTCACCGTCGACGACCACCAGGTCGACGTCGAGCGTCCGCACGGCGGCGGCGAGCTCCTCGGCCTTGCCCTTGCCGACGTAGGTCGCCGGGTCGGGATGGGGCCGGCGCTGCACGGCCCGCTCGACGACGTCGGAGCCGGCGGTGTCGGTGAGACGCTCGATCTCGTCGAGGGAGGCCTCGACCTCGGTGGGCGACCGACCCTCGTCCGCCAGGGCGACCACGATGGCGCGCTGGCGCCTGACCCCCAGGTCGGTCACCGACGCGGTCAACCGCTGGCGGTCGCGTCCCACGCGTCGTTCGGTCATCGGTCGGACGTTACCCGTTGCCCGTTTCCCGCAGGACGAGGGGAGGCGACGTCGGGGATCGCGCGTGATCCCGACCAACCACCCCTCTTCGCATTCACCACGACCACGCAACGTGGCGAGAGATCGGATACGATGGACGGCGTGTCGATGGGAGTGCAGAGAGGGCTTCGCGTCGGAGCCGCCCTGGGTGCGGCCCTGCGAGCGCGCCGCACGGCCATGGGGATGAGCGAGGCGAGAGTGGCGATGGCGCTCCGGGTTCGCCTCTCCGAGGTCCGTGCCTGGGAGCGCGGCGACAGCGTCCCGGACGCGGCCACGGTGCGGGGGCTCGCCCGCCTGCTCCGCGTCGATTCCACCACCGGCCTCGACTGGCTCGAGATGGCGGGGGTCGACGTCGGGACCACCAGCGGGGAACGCGAGGTGTCGATCCTGCTTCTCGCCGGCGATGCCCCCGCTGACCCATTCCGCGACGCGGCCGTCGTGGTCGACCTCACGCCTCGCCGGCCTTCCACACCGGTGCGCCGGCCGCAGGCACTCCCGCACCCGACCGCCTCCATCGCGTCGGTGTTCCCCGAGCCGGGGAACGAGGTCTACGTCTACTCCACCTCGCCCGCCGAACCCATCCAGCGGGTGCGGCGGATAGACCGTCGCCGGCGGTTGGTGACGACGGTCGCCCTTGTCGGCCTGGGGATCCTGCTGTGGTGGGCGTTCGGGCAGCTGGGCAACGGGCTCGCAACAGTGGTCGAACGCCTCTCCGGTCCTGCGGGCCTCATCGTGTGGCCGTGAGCGCGGCGTCCAGGCCCGGGGTCGATTCCGTTCGCGTCGTCATCGGCCCTCTCGGCGGCACCGGCATCGCGGAACCGGTGGCCGCGGTCCCCGGTATCACACCGGTGCTCGTCGACCACCCGGCGGACATGCCCGCGGCCCTGGCCGGCGAGGCGGTGGTCGTGACCTTTCTGTGGAAGGACGAGTGGCTCACCGACTCACTCCGATGGATCCAATCGGTGTCGGCGGGGACGGATCAGTTCGGAGCAGACCGGCTGCGCGGCCACGGTGTGGTGCTCACCTCCTCCCGGGGGATCCACGAGATCCCGGTCTCCGAGCACGCCATCGGGCTCCTCCTGGCGATGACCCGGGGGATTGCGACGGCCGCCCGCGACCAGGCCGGGCATCGCTGGGGCCGCCTCGCCCCGCGAGAGATCAGCGGGATGACCCTCGGGGTGCTCGGGCTGGGGACCATCGGCGAAGGGATCGCCCGGCGGGCCGCCGGGCTCGGCATGCGGGTCATCGGTACCAAGCGGCACCCGGAGGGCTACCGGGGGGTGGCGGAGGAGGTCTTCCCACCGGAGAAGACGCTCGAGCTGTTCGAGAAGGCGGAGGCGGTGGTGATCACGCTGCCCGGTGGTTCGGAGACCGCCGGGCTGGTCGGTGCTGCCGAGTTGGAGGCCCTGCGCGGCGGATGGCTGGTGAACGTGGGTCGGGGATCGGTCGTCGACCTTCCGGCATTGGTCGCCGCGATGCAGGAAGGGATCCTCGCCGGCGCCGCCCTCGACGTGTTCGATGAGGAGCCATTGCCACCGACGTCACCGCTGTGGGACCTCCCCGGAGTGGTCATCACGCCGCACGTGGCCGGCCTGTCGTCTCGCTATGGCGAGAGGCTTGCCGGCGTGTTCGC
>JAZDHM010000301.1:0-3626 GCA_043805935.1 Actinomycetota bacterium | reverse complement strand
CCGCCATCGATGCCGGGTGGCCGACCACCACCACGGTGAGCATGGCGACGGTGGCGACCGGCATGACGGCGGCCGAGCACGGGCTCCTCGGCTACCAGGTGTGGATCCCCGAGACAGGCCACGTGGTCAACACCATCAAGTGGATCACCCAATGGGGTGAGCCGATCATCCACGACCAGCGGGGGTTCCTCCCCACCCCCAACCTGTGGGAGCGGCTGTCCGCCCGCGGCGTCGAGCCGGTGACGCTGCAGCCCTGGAACTTCGAGGACTCCCCGATGAGCCGGATGCTCTACCGGGGCTGCCGCTTCGAGCGGTGGGGGGACGAGACCGAGGCTGCCGACGTCGCCGCCCAACTCGCCGCCGCCCCGGGCCGCCTCGTGTTCCTCTACCTCCCCCACGTCGACTTCGCCGCGCACGTTGGCGGGCAGGCGAGCCCCGGTTACGCCGAGGCGATGGCGATCGTGGCACGAATCTGGGAACGCATCGTCCGGCGTCTCCCCGACCACGCCGTCGCCGTGGGCACGGCCGACCACGGTCACGTCGACGTCGACCAGGGCCATCGCATCAGCATCCCGACGGCGGCGCACGACGGCCGCAGGTTCGGCGGCGACCCCCGGGCCGTGTTCGTCTACGGAGAAGCGGCCTCACTCGCCAGAGAACTCGGCGTGGAGGAGAAGCCCCGTCCGGAGATCGAGGCGTGGTGGGGTCCGGGACCTCGCCACCCGTCGTTCGGGGAACGGGTCCCCGACGCAGTGCTGCTCCCGCCCCCCGGCTGGAGCATCCTCCACCGCCACGCCGACGAGCGCCTCATCGGCCAGCATGGCGGCCTCACCGACGACGAGATGCGGGTGCCGCTGCTGGTGGGGTCCAGGGCATGACGGAGGGGCGGCCGACCGCGGCCGCCCCTTCGCATCGAACCGGGTCGCCTATGCCGCGACGGCGCGATCCCGGAGGAGCGCGATGCCGCCCACCAGCACCCAGAGCAACAGCCCGACGTATCCCACCACCGCCAGCATGCCAATGCCTGAACCGGACACGGTTCCCGCGACCCCGGTGAAGCCGAGGAGTGCCACCACCCAGGAGAAGTACCCGAACCAGGCGGGCATGACCCCCCGCTTGCCGATCGCCCTGGCCGCCCCTCCGGCGAAGATCGGAACCGCCAGGACCGCCAACGAGTACATGGTGTACTGAAGATCCCACAGAGCCCGGGTCGTCGCCGCGTCCAGTTCGAAACCCCCGCGCAATGCCAGTGATGCGTTGACCGCCTGGGCCGCCACGTACAGGGCTCCCGACAGCAGGAAGCCGCCAAGCACCACGACACCGTATCCCTCACCGTGCTCCCGGTCGCTCCGGAAGAACGGGATCAGGAAGCCGGCGATGAACGGAACCACGAAGATCACCGCGATCCCCGACAACGCGATCCCGAACTTGTAGGTGTTGCCGCCATCGGCGAGGTACTTGGCCACCTCCGAGGCGGGAGCGTCCGCGTTGGGCGGTGTTCCCCATACGATGAATGCGACCACGTTGAGCACCACGAACACCACGCCGGCCCACCCGGCCATCTTCCTGAAACCCACTGCCTGCCCTCTCTCTCGGGAGGTGATTGCCACCTCGACGACGGTACGAGGCAAGGACGGTACTCCCTGGCGTGCCGCCCGCGCAACGGACGTCCAGTGGTCCCCGGTCGCGGGTCACCAGTCATCAGTCATCAGTCATCAGCAACACACGTCCACCGGGTTTCACCGTGCTGTCGAAGGTCGAAGGTCGAAGGTCGAAGGTCGAAGATCGAAGGTGGACGACCCCCGAGCGCAGCGCTGCTACGCGGCGTGCTCGGACCGCAGCGCCCAAGCGGCCATCCCGTATGAGCCCAGCCCGATCAGCAACGCCCCGAGATACGCGAACGCGGCGATCACCGGGAGCAGCCAGATGACGCCTCGCCACACGAGGACGCCGACGACGAGGCCGAGAGCGAGCCCTCCCTTGCCTCGCACGAGCTCGGCGCCGAGGCGGGTGATGGCGGGCAGCGGGCCGAGGAAGAGCGAAATCAACCAGGCGAGCAGGACGACCAGGGCGATCGGGATGCCGACGACGGTGAGGAACAGGGGCAGCACCAGGATCGGCGGGACCAGCAGCATGCCAAGCCCGACGAGGGCGGCCCGGCCGGGACGCTCGCCGGCGACGGTATACGCCCGCCGCGAGGTTCCCCGGAACAGCCACTGGCCGATGATCCCGGCCACGATCAACCCGAGGACGCTGAGGATGGAGAGGACCCTGGTCAGCGCCTTGGCCCACACCGGGGCGAGCACTGGGGTTCGCACGACCTGACCACCCAGCGTTGCACCGTCCTCGATGGCGGCATCCCCCGATGCCCGGTACAGGACGTCTCCGACCACCTGCGCCCCACTGCCGATCCGCAGACGGTCGACCCGCACCTGGACGTCATGGCCCACGAGGCCGTCGATCCCCATCCGGTACAACTGGGCGCGCACGTCCCGGCCGATCGTCCCGTAGAGGTTTGCCTCGGCGCCGAACAGGACGGCGTCCCGCCCCACGCCCCCGCTGACGGTGGCCTGTACGACGAGGGCCGCCACGTCGTCGCCGACCGATCCGGTGACCTCCAGGTCGACGGCGGCGAGCCGGACCGACCCGTCCACCCGGCCGGAGATCCGGGCAGGGCCGCCAACCATGCCGATCACGTCACCCTCGACCGTGCCGGAGATCGAGAGGCTACCGGTGATCACAAACAGGTCTCCGCGGACCGTGCCCTCGACGATCACGGAGTCCGCCACCGCGTAGAGGTCCTCGGGGGCGACGTCGGACACGATCACCTGATTGGACACCGCGATCGATCCGGTGAGGAACGGCAGGGCCGCGACCAGCCCGATGACGGCGAGCCCGAAGACCCGCTCAGAGCGGGAGCGCATCGCGCAACCAGTCGAGCAGCGGCCACGGAACGACACCGGCAAGCACGGTCACAAGGGCGGCGACGCCCAGAGCCACCCGCGCCCCACCGGGCACTCGGATGCGGCCCGCGGCCTCGCCCACCGGCTGCATGTACATGAGCACGATCACCCGCAGGTAGAAGAACAGCCCCGCCACCGCGGACACCACGCCGACGATCACCAGCCACAGGTAGTTGGCATCGATCGCCGAGCGAAACACGGCCGCCTTGCCGACGAAGCCCGCCGTGAGCGGGATGCCACCCATGGCCAGCATGAGGAGCCCGAGCATGGCGGCGAGCACCGGCGACCGGGAAGCCAGGCCGGCGTAGTCGCTGAGCGGGGCGCGTCCCTGTGCCGGGCCCGACACCACCGCCGCCACGGTGAAGGCGGCGAGGACCTGGACCGCGTAGGTCGCCACGTAGAACCACATGTCCGGCACCCCGCCCCTCCCGGCAACCAGGGCGGTGAGGATGAACCCGGCGTGCGCCACCGACGAGTAGGCGAGCATCCGCTTGAAGTCGGTCTGGGCGATCGCCAGCAGCGTCCCGACGACGATCGACACCGCGGCGAGCACCCCGATCGCCGGCGCCCAGTCGTCGATGCGGGCGCCGAGGGCGACGGTGAGCACTCTGGCCATGGCGGCGAACCCGGCGACCTTGGCACCGGCGGCGAGGAAACCCGTCA
>JAZDHM010000300.1:0-5412 GCA_043805935.1 Actinomycetota bacterium | reverse complement strand
CCGGTGAAGCGCTCGTAATGGCCCAGATCGAGGTCGGTTTCCCCGCCGTCGTCGGTGACGAACACCTCGCCGTGTTGGAACGGATTCATCGTTCCCGGGTCGACATTGATGTAGGGATCGAGCTTCTGGTTGACGACGCGGAGGCCTCGACAGCGCAACAGCCGCCCGAGAGAGGCGGCTGTGATGCCCTTCCCGAGGCTGCTGACGACCCCACCGGTGACGAAGACGTATTTGGTCATGTCCCTCGGGATAATGACAGTAGCACCGAGGGCGCGCTCACGACGGTTTCCTCGATCCCGCCAGGGCGAGCAACTCGGAGGCGTGGCCCCTCCCCTGGGTGCTGTCCTCGATGCCGCTCAGCATGCGGGTGAGCTCGCCGATCCGTTCGTCTCCGACGACTCGGCGCACGACTGCGGCGTCCTCGCCCCGTTCGACGACGAAGTGGCTGTCGGCGAAAGCGGCGATCTGCGGCAGGTGGGTCACCACCAACACCTGGCGCCCTGTGGCGAGGCGGGCGAGCAGCTCCCCCATGGCCAGCGCCGTTGCCCCGCCGACCCCGGTGTCGATCTCGTCGAAGGCGACGACGTCGGCATCGGCGACGCCGGCGGCGACCCGAACGGCGAGGACGAGCCTGCTGAGCTCGCCTCCCGAAGCCACCCGTGACACCGGGCCGGGAGTGAGCCCGGTGGTGGAGGCGAACGAGAGCGTCACCCGGTCGGACCCGTGGGGCCCGGGAGTGGCGGAGACGACGTCGATCGAGAGCACCGGATCACGGAATCCGAGTTCCCCCAGCAAGGAGAGGGCCTCGGTGGTGAGGGCCTTCCCCGCCCGGCGGCGCCCCTCGGCGAGCGCCTCGCCGGCCGCAGCCGCCTCCGACTGGGCCGTTTCCAGCTCTGATGTGATGGTCTCGGCGCGGGCGACCAGGGCACCGAGGTGGGCAGCCCGGGCGGCGGCATCCGCCCCGTAGGCGATCACCTCGTCGACGGTGGCGCCGTACTTGCGCTTGAGGTCGGCGATCGCGGCGGCTCGATCCTCCATCGCCCTGAGGCCGGCAGGGTCGTGGTCGATGCCGTCGGCGACGTTGCGCAAATCGGCAGCGACCTCGTCGATCTCCGCGATGGCCGCTTCGAGGCGGACCACGAACGGCTCGAGGGATGGGTCGAGGTCGCGGGCATAGCGAACGCGGTCGAGGGCGAGGCGGAGCCGGTCGGCGGCGCCGCCCTCGTCGTCGATGGCCGCCGTGGCGACACCCACCGACTCGATGATCTCCGCGGCGTGGCGGATTCTCCCCAACGTGGCCTTGAGCTCGACGTCCTCGCCCGGGTGCAGGCGGGCTCCTTCGATCTCCCGTGCCTCGTGCCGGGCGAAGTCGAGTTCGCGGGTGAGGGCCCTGGCGTCGCCTCCGAGCCGGTCTCGGTCGCCTCGTAGCCCGACCAGACGGTCCCACGCGATGGCATAGGCGGCGGCGGACTCGCGGCCCGAGGCGTCCAGCAAGCCGTCGACCAGGCGCCGGAGCGAGGTTTCCCGCCCCAGCGACACGTGTTCGTGCTGCTCGACGATCTCGACCATCGCCTCGAGCCGGTCGGCGAGCGCCTTCACCGGCACCATCTCCCCGTCGACGTAGGCCTTGGACTTGCCTGCCGCCACTCGACGGGCGACGACCACCTCGTCGTCGCCGATGGCGAAGCGGCCCTCGACCCGCGCCTCCGGCCCGCGCGGCCCGACACGGTCCGCTCGGGCAGGGTCTCCCCGCAGAAGCCGGAGAGCACCCAGAAGCAGCGTCTTGCCGGCACCGGTTTCACCCGTCACCGCCACCAGCCCTGGTCCGGGCTCGATCCGGGAGGCGGCGATGATCCCGAGATTCTCGACGTAGAGCTCTTCAAGCATCGGGGAGATGGAACTTCTCTTTGACGGTGTGGGCGAAGTTGCGGGGGTCGAACCGCAATAGCCGGACGGAGCTCTTCCCGCGGGTGACGCGGATGGCGTCGCCCGGGGAGAGCTCGCCGCAAGTCCGGCCGTCGACGTTGACCCTGGCGCGGCGGTCCGACGTCACCAGGAGGTCGAGCACGACATCGGGCGAGAACACGATGGCGCGGCCGAACATGCTGTGGGCGGCGACCGGGGTGAGGATCAGGGCCTCGATGTCGGGGTCGACGAGCGGCCCACCCGCCGAGAACGTGTAGGCGGTGGATCCGGTGGGGGTGGCCACGATCACCGCGTCGGCGCGGTATTCCACCAGGGACTCGCCTCCGACCGACACGGCCACGCCGACCACCTGGCGGCTGATCGCTTTTTCGACAACTACGTCGTTCAGGCCGTCGACCGTCGCTCCTCCGGGGAGGGTGACCTCCACGGTCATTCGCCTGGCGACGACGTACTCGTCGGCGACGAGAGCATCGAGGGCGGCGGCGATGCGTGCCGGCTCGACCTCGGCGAGGAAGCCGAGCGTGCCTGCGTTGACGCCGAGCACCGGGAGGCCGGCGGCCCGGGCGACGCGGGCGGCTTCGAGGACGGTGCCGTCCCCGCCGACCGCCACGACGACGTCGCCCTCCCCCGGTTCGGCCCCCACCTCGAGGCCGGGCACCCTGACGGCGTCGCCGGGCGTGCCCGACACCGTGATCCCGCGTTCGGCGGCGGCGGCCACGAGTCGGGCGGCCGTTGCGGCGGCCGTCGGCCGCGTTGGATGCAGGACCAGGACCAGCTTCACAGCACGGCCTCGTCGGCGGCACGGTCGGCGGCGATCCCGCCCGCGCCGAGGCGGCCGTGGACGAGGAACTCGCGGTTGCCCTTGGCGCCGGAGATGGGACTGGGCATGGCGCCCTGGACGCCGATCCCGGCATTGGCCAGAGCCGCAGCAACGGTGCGGACGGCGTCACGGTGGGCCTGCGGGTCGCGCACGACACCGCCGGCACCGACGCGCGAGCGCCCGACTTCGAACTGAGGCTTCACCAGGACAACGTAGTCGGTGCCGGGTCGCCCGGCCCGGGCCAGGTTGGGGGCGACCAGGGAAACGCCGATGAACGAGACGTCGACGACCACGGCGTCGAAGGGGGCTCCCAGCGCTGCTGGATCGGCCGTGCGGAAGTTGGTCCGATCCACGACGACCACTCTCGGATCGGTGCGCAGCCGCCACAACAGCTGTCCATAGCCGACGTCCAGCGCCACCACCCGGGCAGCGCCCCGTGTGAGCAGCACGTCGGTGAAGCCGCCGGTGGAGGCTCCCACGTCGAGGGCGTTCGCTGCGGACACGTCGAGGCCGAACCGGTCGAGCGCGGCGGCGAGCTTGTGCCCCGCGCGGCTCGCCCACGCCGCCTGGGACCCAGCGACCTCGATCGGCTCGTCGGGCGCGACCAGAGTCGCCGGCTTGGCTGTTGCTCGCCCGCCGACGACGACCTTGCCGCCGACGATGGCGTCACGGGCGGCGGTTCGGGTGTCGGCGAGGCCCCGCCGCACCAACTCGGTGTCAAGCCGGCGGCGCAGCGTCGGGCTCCTCGGCGGTGGCCTCCAGCGTCTTCGCCAGGGCCCCAGACACCGCGTCGGCGAGGTCGGGGGCATCTGCCGGGTCGGCCGACTCGAGTTCGGAGATCAGGGCGTCGACGGGCGTATCATCCATAGGGGGCATTATCCCCGCACAGGCCGACAGGAAGTGCGCAGGCCGACAGGAAGTGCGCATTGCTGCCCGTTCGCGACGTGAATCCAACGCGCATCCGCCCCCTGGTCACCTGGGCGATCGTCGCCGCCAACGTGGTCGTGTTCTTTGTGACGCCGCAGGCGTCCCCGGATTCGGACCGATTCGCCTACGAACATGCCGCCATCGCCTGCGAGGTGACCACCGGCGAGCCGATCACGGCCTTCGAGATCGACTCGGGACTGTGTATCGATGGCAACGCCTCGGATGCGGTGTTCCCCGGCAAGCAGGTCTGGCTCTCGGTCCTCGCCTCGATGTTCCTGCATGCCGGGGTGGCGCACATCCTGTTCAACATGTGGAGCCTGTGGATCTTCGGTAACAACGTCGAGGAGGCCTTCGGTTCCCTGCTCTACCTCGCCTTCTATGTGGCGGCGGGGGTTGCGGCGACCGCTGGGTTCGTCGTCATGAATCCCGGCCTCACCGTCCCGTTGGTCGGAGCGTCGGGCGCAATAGCCGGCGTGATGGGTGCCTACATCGTGCTGTTTCCCCGTCATCAGATCATGACCCTCGTGTTCTACCGGGTGGTGGCAATACCCGCGGTCGGCTTCCTCGGATTCTGGTTCCTCAGCCAGTTCTTCCTGCTCGGCGACGAGACCGGCGTGGCGTGGCAGGCTCATGTGGCCGGGTTCTGCTTCGGGGCGCTGGTGGCACTGGCCTTCCGCCGGACATTGCTGTCGCGGACGCTCTCCGGGGACGCCAGCCTCGCTTACTCCTGAAGCACCAGTCCTGGTAGGCCGGCGACGGTATCCAGCACGTGATCCGGGGCCGGGTCGGCCTCGACGGGGTCGGTGGTCACCCCGGTCAAGACCAGGACCGTCGTCCAGCCTTCCGCCAGGCCGAGTGCGATGTCCGTTTCGGCTCGATCACCGACGACCCAGGTGGGGCCGGGCCCGAGCAGCGCCCTGACGCAGCGCCGCATCGGTTCGTGGGGCTTGCCGGCGTACTCTGCCGGGCGTCCGACGGCGCGCTCGACCGCGGCGATGATCGCTCCGGCGCCCGGGTCGGGGACCCCGGCAGTGGGGAGCGTCGCATCCGGGTTCGTGCCGAGGAACCGAGCCCCCAACCGGACGGCCCGGGCCGCCCGGCGGAGGCGGTCGTAGGTGACTTTCCGGTCGAGCCCCACGACGACGGCTCGTGCCGATGCCGGATCGTCGGTGATCGTCATCCCGGCCCCGGACAGGGTGTCGGTCAGTCCGGCCTCCCCCACCACCAGCACCGGCTGGTCCATCGGGCGGAGCATCGTGGCGGCAGCCATCGCCGAGGTCACCACCGACGCCGGGTCGATCGGGAACCCGATGATCCCGCCGACCCGGTCGGCGACGACGGCGGCCGTCCTGGTCGAGTTGTTGGTTGCCATCACCAGCCGAATCCCTGCTGCTGAGAGAATCTCCAGCGCCCTGCGCGCCCCGGGAACGGCGACGTCGTCCACGTGGAGGCATCCGTCGAGGTCGAGCACGACGTTGCCGGTGTGCGCGCGCCCGGCTAATACTCGGTCGGCCACATGCTCACCCCGTTTCGCGGCTACCTCCCGACGAGGCCCCCACCGGCGACCGCCGCCGCGGCGGCGTCTTTGGCGAGAGGAGTGCGGGACGAGGCCGGACGGTACCAGCCCGGTGAGATCCTCGACCGCGCCGTGGCGGATGGTCGTCTGACCAGGGCCGAGTCCCCTTGCTTTTACCGCTACACGATCACCGGCGCCGATGGTGTGCTGATTACCGGCATCG
>JAZDHM010000299.1:0-3490 GCA_043805935.1 Actinomycetota bacterium | reverse complement strand
AAGAGTCCGAGGTTGGCGCCGGATCGGTCGGCCTTGTCCTTGAACTGGGTCATCCGGCCGAGCTGGCCGGTGCCGGTGAGGGTGCCCAGGATCCAGGCAAGCTCGGTGTGCTGGGGCACCTGGCTCTGGTAGTAGAAGAGGGATCGCGAGGCGTCGACCCCGCAAGCCATGAGCACCTTGGCGGCGTCCCGCCGCTCCTGGGCGAACTGGGCGACGTCGTAGTCGCCCGTGATCGCGTGCAGATCGACGATGCAGTAGACGCACTCGTACTCGTCCTGCAGCCGCACCCAGTTGCGCAGAGCACCGAGGTAGTTGCCGACGTGCACGTTGCCGGTCGGCTGCAGACCCGAAAAGACCCTCTTGCGTTCCACGGCGCCGGATCGTAGTGAATGAGTCTCGGGTCATCAGTCATGAGTCATGAGTGAGCCGGGAAGTCGTGAGTTGTGAGGCGAGAGTTCTGAGCTTTGAGCCATGAGCCAAGACGGGCCCCATGCCGGGCAGAGGCCGATCGAACCGGTCTGGCTGGAAGCTGGAAACCCGGTGACCGGCCATGGGGGCTGTGCCACCATGGCCCCTCATGGACCCCTCCACCGCGGCCCGGGCGGCTGTCGTCGAGCACTACCTGATCGGTGTCGCCTCCGACCACCTCACGACCGAGGTGGCGATCCACCTCCCCTTCGAAGGGCTGGTCGCCTTCAAGAACGCCTTGAAACGCTACTTCTCGGCCCGGCCGTGGACCGCGGCCGACGCCGAGAGCCTCTCCGCTCTCGTGACCCCACACCTCGGAGCCGGCTGGTGGGAGCACGATCTGGGGCACGGCCTCCGGCTCTCCCACGGCATTCGTGACGGCCAGTACCTCCTCGTCGTCACCGGTGCCGCCGACCGCCGCTCGTCTGCCTTCGACCGCGTGTTCTCCGGCCCGGTCGTCCCCGAACAGACGCCACACCCGCGCAAGGTGATGTTCCACGTGGGTGGCGAGCCGGCGTCGGGGCTCTGGCACCGACGCGGCGAGGAGATCGACGATCCGCGAGTGGCGCGCCTCATGGAGGACCTCGACGTCACCGACGTCATGGTGGCCGGGGACTTCGTCACCGTGGGCCTGCAGCGGGCGGCGAGTTGGGAGGAGCGCCTCGACGAGATCCTCCAGAAGGTCACCGAGCTGTTCTGGACGGGCGCCGCCTCGGCGGCGCCCGCTCGCACCCGTGAGGAGCTCCTCGACGAGGCAGGGCGGCTCTCGTCCGCACCGGCCAGGGCCGAGGACCTCCACCTCATGGACCCGGATCTCCCCGAGCATCGGCAGATCCTGATCGAGGCGCTGGGATCGGACGACCCTCGGCGGAGGCGGGCCGCCGTGGTCACCCTCGCCCTCTCCGGGGAGTCTGCCGTGGCCGGCGCAGCGCTCGTCACCGGGTACCGGGACGCGTCACGCGTTGTCCGGCGCGCCGCCGTGGACGCCGCCGCCGACCTGGAGAGTGAGGAGTACCGTCCCATGTTCGAACAGGCCCTGTCCGATGACGACCCGTGGATCCGATGGCGGGCGGTCCGTGCCATCGCCGACATCGGCGTCGGCCCGAGCCGCGATGACATCGCCCACGCCTCAGCGGATGAGGACTTCCGGGTGCGATTCGAAGCGGCGGCGGCCTTCCGCCGGGAGGACTGAGCCAGTGAACGTCCCGGTGGGGACCATCACCAACGTGGCAACCGTGCTCGTCGGCACCACGATCGGTGCCCTGGCGGGTCGCCGGTTCCCGGAGAACGTCCGCGGCACGGTGTTGGCAACCCTGGGGCTTGCCACCGCCGCCATCGGCGTGCGGGCGCTGCTGCCGACCGACGAGTTCCCCCTGGTGTTGGGAGCGGTGCTAGCGGGAGCCGTGCTCGGCGAGCTGCTCCGGATCGAGGCGGGCCTGCAGCGGCTCGGAGCGGCGCTGCAACGGCGATTCGGCGGCGGGACGGCCCCGATCGACGTCGAGGTGCCCGAGGGCAGTCCCCCGGCCTCGGGCGACGGGCGGTTCGTCGACGGGTTCGTCATCGCCTCGCTGGTGTTCTGTGTCGGACCGCTCACCATCGTTGGCTCGATCCAGGACGGCCTTGGCGACCCACAGCTGCTCCTGGTCAAAGCGGCCCTCGACGGATTCGCCGCGATCGCCTTCTCTGCCGTCTACGGCTGGGGGGTCGCCGTCTCCGCCGTGACCGTCGCCGTCGTCCAGGGAGGAATCGCTCTCGCCGCCGGCGCCCTCGACGGAGTGCTCACCGACCCGATGCTCGACGCGCTCGCCGCCGCCGGCGGGATTCTGCTGCTCGGCATCGCCCTCCGGTTACTCGACCTGAAGCAGGTACGAGTGGTCAACATGCTCCCGGCCGTCGTGCTCGCCCCGCTGTTCGTGTGGTGGTGGGGCTAGAGAGTCTTCAGTCTTCAGTCATCAGTCATCAGTCATCAGTCATCAGTCTCCAGTCATCAGTCTTCAGTCGTCGGTCTCCAGTCATCAGTCATCGGTCTTCAGTCGTCAGTCGTCAGTCATCAGTAAGAAAGAGCCTGGGACTCATGACTCATGACTCATGACTCGTCTTCCAGCGAGATCATCCCGTCGAGCCCCGAGGTCCACCGGACCCGATGGTCCTCCCCGATGAGCACCGGCTCACGCCCGGGGAAAGCAGCCATCCAGCCGAGGTCGTCGGGATCGGCGTAGACCGCCGTGGCGAGGGCATCGGTCGTGCCCAGGTCGGTCCCCACCACGGTGGCGCTGTGGAGCGTGACGATCCACCCGACGTCGAATGCCCGGACCGGAGAGGGCGCCGGGCGCGGAGGGAGGGCCGGCGCGGCGGCCGGGGAATGCCGCCGCGCCGGGGACGACGCCGACCGGAGGGTGTCGTGTTTGCGCGCCGTCATTGGCCGAGAGGGTGCCACCCGTCGGACAGACCCCCATGAGAGGAATACGAGAATCCAATGAGAGCGGCTGCCACCTGCCAGCATCGGTCACAACGGTCGACCCGCTACCTGAGCGCCATCCCGTAGGGAAGCTCGAGCCGATGGGCCGCCATCAGGGTGCCGTCGGAGAGGAGGCGGCGGGTGGGACCGTCGGCCACGATGTCCCCGTCGTCGATGATCACCGACCGCTCGCACACCTCGAGGGCGAACGGCAGGTCGTGGGTGACCACCAGGAGCGTGACCTGCAGCCGGAGCAACAGGGACGCCAGCTCGCGCCGGGTCGTCGGATCGAGGTTGGAGGTCGGCTCGTCGAGCACCATGACCTCCGGCTCCATCGCGAGCACTCCGGCGATCGAGGCCCGGCGCCGTTGACCCAGGGAGAGGTGGTTGGGAGGACGATCGGCGAGATCGGTGATCTCCACAGCGGCGAGCGCCGCCTCCACCCTCCGGGCGACCTCGTCCCGGTCGAGGCCGAGGTTGAGCGGCCCGAAGGCGACGTCACGGCGCACCGTGGGCATGAACAGCTGATCGTCGGGGTCCTGGAAGACCAGCCCGACCCGCCGC
>JAZDHM010000298.1:0-14087 GCA_043805935.1 Actinomycetota bacterium | reverse complement strand
CCACGGCTCCCTTGAGGCGATCCGCGAGGCGGTCGGCAAGATCGGGCGCGAGGGCGGCAGGATCACCATCGCTCACGCCGCCGTCGGCGGCATCAACGAGAACGACGTCCTGCTCGCCGAGGCCACCAACGCGGTGATCTTCGGTTTCAACGTCCGTCCCGACGGGAAGACCCGCAAGGCGGCCGAGGAGGCCGGCATCGAGATCCGCACCTACCGGATCATCTACGAGCTGCTCGACGACATCGAGGCGGTGCTGGTCGGGCGGCTCGCCCCCACCGAGGTGGAGCGGGTGCTCGGCGCCGCCCAGGTACGGGCCACGTTCCGGGCCCCGCGCTACGGGCTCATCGCCGGGTGCATGGTCACCGAAGGCGAGATCAACCGTGGTTCGCGGGTGCGCCTCATCCGTGACGGCATCGTGGTGCACGACGGCACGATCGGGTCGCTGCGGCGGTTCAAGGACGACGTTCGCTCGGTCGCTTCGGGGTACGAGTGCGGCATCGGCCTCGACGGCTTCCGGGACGTCAAGGAGGGCGACGTCATCGAGGCGTATGAGGTGCGCGAGGTGGCGAGGACGTAGGTCCCAGCTACCAGCTTCCAGCTTCCAGCCAGATTGTCACCGGTCATCGCTGGCCCGTCGCCCGTCACCTGTTGTCCGCTACCCGCTACCCGCCACCCGCAAGACAGCGGGTCGGGTGTCCATCCCCTCTTGCTGGTAGCTGGCAGCTGGTAGCTGGCCGCCTCGGACTCGAGGAGTTCGGTGGTATTCGATCCGCGCAATAACCTCCTCCCATGCACGCCGCCGCCCTCCGTCTCGAGATCCGTATCCCCGACGCCCGGTCGCTCAAGGCCAAGCGTTCGGTGCTGCGCCCGGTGCTGAAGCGGCTGCGCGACCGCGAGGTCTCGGTCGCCGAGGTCGATCACCAGGACGACTGGCAGCGGGCGACGATCGGGGTGGCGGTCGTGGCGCCGCAAAGAGCCAGGCTCGACGAGCTGGTCGACGGCCTGCAGCGGCTGGTGCTGAACGACCCGACCGTCGAGCTGATCGAGATGGGCGTGTCGTATCTGGAGGAGCCATGAGCAACCCGCACGGGTTCATGCGCCGGGTGAACGAGCAGCTCCACGAGATCATCGCCGAAGAGGTCGCCCGCCTCAAAGACCCGGGTCTGGGGTTCGTCACCATCACCGGGGTCTCGACGTCCCCGGACCTGCGCAATGCCCGGGTCTACTATTCCGTGCTCGGCGATGCCGCGCAGCGGGAGTCGACGCAGGCGGCACTCGCCCGGGCGTCGTCCCGGATCAGGGCGGCGACGGGTGAGCGGGTACGGCTGAAGTACCTGCCGAAGATCGATTTCGAGTTCGACGACTCCGTCGACCGCGGGATCAGGATGGACCAGCTCCTTCGCGACCTGGGCGGAGAACATGAGACCGATGATCGAGGAGCCACTGCGCCTGGCGACTGAGGCGATCGCCGCGGCGTCGTCGTTGGCGATCTCGTGCCACGTCTCACCCGACGGCGACGCCCTCGGGTCGGCACTGGCCCTCGGCCACGCCGCCAAGGCGGCCGGCAAGGATGTGGTCGTCTCCTTCGGTGGCCCGCCGGTCGTGCCCCAATCCCTCGGATTCCTCGACACCAGCCTGCTGGTGCCCGCCGGCCGGTTCCCAGCCGCACCCGAGGTCATGGTGGTCTTCGACGTCGGTTCGCCCGATCGCCTCGGCGAGTTGGGCGCCGCCGCTGCCAAGGCGGGCACCCTGGTCGTCGTCGATCACCACGTGACCAACGAAGGGTTCGGCGATGTCGCCCTGATCGATCCCCAGGCCGCTGCCTCGGCGCAGCTGTGCACCTACCTCATCGAATCCCTGGGGTGGCCGATCGACCAGACCGTCGCCCTCTGCCTGCTCGCCGGGATCGTCACCGACACGGGGCGCTACCAGTACTCGAACACCGACGGCGAGTTGATGAGGGTGGCGGCACGGTTGCTCGACGCCGGGGTGCGCCCCGAAGTGATCGGCCAAGCCGTGTACGAGTCGGTTCCCTTCGGCTACCTTCAGGCGTCGTCGGCGGTTCTGGGCAGGGCGAGCCTCGAGGAGCCGCTCTCCCTCGTTTGGTCGTACGTCACCCACGCGGACCTCAAGTCGGCCTCGGTCACCTATGAGGACCTGGATGGGCTCATCGACGACCTCCGCATCGCCAAGGAGGCGGGGGTGGCGGTGCTGCTCAAAGAGGTCGACCATGGGTGGCGGGTGAGCATGCGATCGCGCGGCGCCGTCGACGTCGGAGCGATCGCCTCTGCCCACGGCGGGGGAGGGCATCACAACGCCGCCGGCTTCACCGCAGCCGGCACCGTCGAAGAGGTCGTGTCTTCGATCCGGGCGCGCCTCCGTGGCTGACGGGTTCCTGCTCGTCGACAAGCCCGGCGGGTGGACCTCACACGACGTGGTGGCCAGGTGCCGCAGCCTGCTCGGGCGGTCGCGCATCGGCCACGCCGGGACGCTCGACCCGATGGCCACCGGCCTGCTCGTGCTCGGCGTGGGGAGAGCGACCCGCCTGCTCCGCTTCGTGCAGGACGCCACCAAGACCTACGACGCCACGGCGCTGTTTGGCGTGGCCACCGACACTCTCGACGCCGACGGCGCCATCCTGTGGCGCGAACCGATGGACGTGAAGATGGCCGACGTCGTCGAGGCCGCCCGCCGCTTCGTCGGTGAGATCATGCAGGTGCCCCCGATGGTGTCGGCCAAGCGGGTGGAGGGGCGGCGCCTCTACGACCTCGCCCGGCAGGGGATCGAGGTGGAGCGGGAAGCAGTCCCCGTCGTGATTCATGAGATCGCGGTGCTCGACGTGACCCCCGGCCCCTATCCCGAGGTGACGCTGCGTGTGCGGTGTGGTTCCGGCACCTACGTGCGCACCTTGGCCGACGACCTGGCGGCCGCCCTGGGCGGCCGCGCCCATCTGGTGTCGCTGCGGCGAACCGGGATCGGGGTCCACACGGTGGACGACGCCCACACGCTGGAGGAGATCCAGGCCGGCGGGGAGTCACTGCTGATCTCGCCCACCGACGGCCTCGGCGACCTGCCCGTCGTGGCCGTCGGCGACGACACCGCCGTCGGAGTCGGCCACGGTGTGGTCTTCCCGGCCGCGTCGCTCGGCATCGCGGCCGCCGGTACGGTGCGGGTGGTGGGCCGCTCCGGGGAGCTGCTGGCCGTGTACCGGTCGGACGGCCGGCGGGCGACGCCCGAGGTGGTGCTGACGTGAGGGTGTTGCGCGGCCCTTCATCCGGTTGGGACCTCGGACCGGGACGCACGGCGCTGGCCGTGGGGGTGTTCGACGGCATCCACGTCGGGCATCGCCACGTTCTCGCCGCGTTGCGCGACCGGGCACGCCGGCTCGGGGTGGAGTCGGGGGTGGTGACCTTCGATCCTCATCCGCTGGCGATCGTGGCACCGGAGCGGGTGCCGGCGATGCTCACCACGATCGACCAGCGCCTCGAGCTCATCGAGGGACTCGGCGTGGATCTGACCGCGGTGGTGGACTTCGACGACGACCTGCGCATGTGGAGCCCGGCGACGTTCGTCACCGGGCTGCTCGCCGGGACCCTGCGCGCCGGTGTGGTGGTGGTCGGTGAGGACTTCCGGTTCGGCAAGGATCGCACCGGCCACGTCGGCCTGCTTCGGGAGCTGGGGAGCGGCCTCGGTTTCGACACCGAGGTGGTCCCGCTCGTCGGCGGTGACGAGCCGATGTCGTCGACCCGGATCCGGATGATGCTCGCCGCCGGCGACGTCGCCGGGGCGGCGGCGGCCCTCGTCCGTCCCCACGAGGTACGGGGGCCCGTGGTCCGGGGCGACGGACGAGGCAGGACGATCGGGATCCCCACGGCCAACGTGGCGGTGCCACCCGGGATCGCCATCCCGTGGCGCGGCGTGTATGCGGTGCGGTGCGGGCGGTCGGCGGCCGAGTCGATCCCGGGGGTGGCGAACGTCGGCGTACGTCCGACCTTCGGGGGCGAGACCGAGGTGGTCGAGGCACACCTGTTCGACTTCGACCAGGACCTCTACGACGTCGAGCTGCGGGTGCGGTTCATCGATCGGATCCGCGACGAGCGCAGGTTCGCCGCTGTGGGCGAGTTGGTGGCCCAGATCGCCGAGGACATGGAGGCGGCGCGGAGAGTCTTGAGTTCTTGAGAGTCTTCAGTCTTCAGCAAGACCATGGTCTCCGTCTGACTGATGACTGACGACTGGCGACTGGCGACTGACGACTGAGGCCTCCCTGTCAACCCCTTCTCGTCGGCCTACGCGACGGGCACCCTCCCCCCCATGCCCCTCCTCCTCGCCGGGACCCTGTGGTTCGGCGGCCTCGGGCTCGCCGCCGGCGATGCCCCCGCCCCCTCCCCGGAGGTCGCTCCGGCGTCTCCGGTCGCACCCGGCCAGGTGCCGGTCCTCCCGGGGGCGGCGATCCTCGGAGGGGCAGCACTGGCGGCGCTGGCTCTGTCCCGGCGGGAACCCGGATCCGCCCTGGGCCTGAAGCCACCGGAAGACGCGGTCGTCGTGTTCGTGCCGGGCCACGGCCAGGGGGAGGCGTCGGAGGTGTTCGACGATCTGATAGACCTGATGGGCCTCGACTCCGACGCGGCCAGGTACTTCGACTACCGGCTGGTCACCGGCGAGGAGAACCCGGTGGATGCCTCCGAGCACGCCTCGATCGACGATACGACCCGAGCCCTCAATGCCTACATCGGTGCGGTGGCACTGGAAGGGCGGCCGGTGTGGATCGTCGGGTTCAGCAAGGGAGGAGCGACGGTGGCGAATCTGGTGGCGGCCTGGGATGACGGCGCCTACGGCCCGGCGGACGCGGTCGAGGGCGCCTTTCTCCTCGACCCCCCGATATCCGCCGGGGCGCACGGCTGGCTGCAGAGCCTGGGGCAGGGGTACGGGCCGATTCCCGACGATGGCGGTTACGACCCGGTGCAATGCTGGCTGGTGCTGTGGGGGTGCCACGACGAGCGCGAGCAGCTTGGAGAGGCCGCCGGGGTCGAGGTGCTGGTGGTCCGCAACCCGGACGCTGGCGTCACCAGCTTCGGGGACCATCCCGATGGCCTGCGCGTCGTCGACGCTCCGGACGGGGGCCGGGGATTCTGGGATCAGGTGTGGCACGATCCGCTCGGGTTGCCGGCGCGGGTGGCCACGGCGCACGAGGCGGTGCTCGGCGATCCGGCAGTGGCCAGGTGCCTGGTGGCCGAGATGTCACATACCGGAGGGTGCGACCTCAAACCGGCGGGACCACTCACCGGTCCGAAGGCGTTCCGCAAGCCGCGGCCACGCCGCGGCCCGTTGCGGGCCCTCCTCGGCCCGAGAGCGGAGTGAGTTGGCCGGTCGCCCTTTCTTGCGGGCAGCGGGCAGCGGGTGGCGGCCTTCTCTTCTTGGCATCCACCCCCCGGCCCCCTACACTCCGGGTCCGCCGGGAGCAACCTCCCGGTTCGTTCCCATGAAGGACACCCAGACCATCGTCAGCGAGTTCGGCTCGCACGCCACCGACACCGGTTCGTCCGAGGTCCAAGTGGCGTTGCTCACCGAGCGGATCAACGACCTCACCGAGCACCTGAAGGTCCACGTCAAGGACCATCACGGCCGGCGGGGCCTGCTCGTGATGGTCGGCCGGCGCCGCCGTCTCCTCGACTACCTGCGAGATCAGGATGTGGAGCGGTATCGCGCCGTCGTCGCCCGCCTCGGCCTCCGTCGCTGACGGAAAGGCGGCCCTCCGGCCGCATTTCGTGCTGGAATCTGGGGGAACGAGAAGTCGAGGGCGTCTCGTCAGTTGCTAGTTGCCACCCCTCACCTCGAGGCGTGACCACTGGTAATTGGCGACCCGCTCTCCCCGAAAGAAGAGAGAGAGCGTGTCTGAAGTATCTGCCCGCACCATGGTCGGTGCGGTCGAACTCATCCTGACCACCGGCAAGCTGGCTATGCAGGCGGACGGCGCCGTGGTCGCCCTGGTCGGCGGCACCGAGGTGCTCGCCACCGCAACCGCCCAGCGGACCATCCGGGAGGGGGCGGACTTTTTCCCCCTCACCGTGGACCTGGAGGAGCGGATGTACGCCGCCGGGAAGATCCCCGGGTCGTTCTTCCGCCGCGAGGGCCGTCCCACCGAGCGGGCCATCCTGTCCGCCCGCCTCATCGACCGTCCGCTGCGCCCCTCGTTCCGCGATGGCTATCGCAACGAGACCCACGTCGTCGCCACCGTGCTGTCGGTGGACGACGCCAACCCCTACGACGTGGTCGCCCTCAACGCCTCGTCGGCGGCACTGATGGTGAGCCCGATCCCGTTCGAAGGCCCGATCGCCGGAGTTCGCATGGCCTACTCGCACGGCGAGTGGATCCCGATGCCCACGTTCGAGCAGCTGGCCGACTCGGTGTTCGATCTCACTCTCGCCGGCAAGCGCAACGCCGCGGGAGGCATCGACATCGCCATGGTCGAGGCCGGCGCCACCGAGGGCGCCCTGCGTCTCATCGAGGGCGGCCAGCCTCCCACCGACGAGGCGGCGATCGCCGCCGGCCTGGAGGCGTCGAAGCCCTTCCTGTCGGCGATCATCGATTGCCAGCTCGAGCTGCGGTCCAAGGTGACGATCGCCGAGGTCGAGTGGCCCGTCGCCGTCGACTACACCGACGAGCTGTATGCCTCGGTGGAGAAGGCGGCCCGGCCCCGTCTCACCGACGTGTACCAGATCGCCGGCAAGCAGGAGCGCAACCGCGCCGAGGAGGAGGCTCTCGCCACCGTCCTCGCCGAGCTCGGCATGGGGGCCGACCATGAAGACCAGCCGGCGGCCAAGAGGGCCTTTCGGTCGGTCGCCAAGAAGGTCATGCGGGAGCGGGTGGTGCGCGACGGCATTCGCCTCGACGGCCGCGGAGTGCGCGACGTCCGTCCGATCTCCGTCGAGGTGGGGCTTGTGCCGCGAGCCCATGGCTCCGGCCTCTTCCAGCGCGGCGAGACCCAGGTGCTGAACGTGACGACCCTGGGGATGCTGCGGATGGAGCAGATGCTCGACACGATCAGCCAGGAAGAGTCCAAGCGCTACATGCACCACTACAACTTCCCACCGTTCTCCACGGGGGAGACGGGCTTCATGCGCGGCCCGAAGCGCCGCGAGATCGGTCACGGCGCCCTCGCCGAGAAGGCGGTGCTGCCGGTGGTTCCGACGGCGGAGGAGTTCCCCTACGCCTTCCGGCTCGTGTCCGAGGTCCTGTCGTCCAACGGCTCGTCGTCGATGGCCTCCGTGTGCGGCTCGAGCCTGTCCCTCATGGACGCCGGCGTGCCCATCAAGGCCCCGGTGGTCGGGGTGGCGATGGGCCTGATCGCCCACGAGGATGGATTCGTCACGCTCACCGACATCCTTGGAGCCGAGGACGCCCTCGGCGACATGGACTTCAAGGTGGCCGGAACCGAAGGCGTGATCACCGCGCTGCAGCTCGACACCAAGATCGAGAGCCTGCCGGCAGAGGTGCTGGCGGCGGCACTCGGCCAGGCGCGCGAGGCCCGGCTGGCGATCCTCGCCAAGATGAACGCGGTGATCTCCAAGCCGCGCCCCGAACTCAACCCCAATGCCCCGCGGATCGAGGCAGTGATGGTTCCCAAGGACAAGATCGGCGAGGTGATCGGCCCCAAGGGCAAGATCATCCGTGAGATCGAAGAGGCGACCGGGGCGACACTCGAGATCGAGGACGACGGCACGGTGCGCATCGGGGCCGCAGACGGCGAGGCTCTGCGCAAGGCCAAGGACTGGGTGCTCGCCATCGCATTCCCGCCCGAGGCCGAGGTCGGCAAGGAATACACCGGCGAGGTGGTGAACATCACCAAGTTCGGCGCCTTCGTCAACATCCTGCCCGGACGCGACGGCCTGCTGCACATCTCCAAGATCGGTGGCGGAAGACGTATCGACAAGGTCGAGGACGTGTATTCGCTGGGCGACAAGGTTCAGGTCGTGGTCCGCGAGATCGACGACCGTGGCAAGGTCAGCCTCGACTTGGTGGGGGCGGAGGCATCGGCGCCTTCGGGAGGCGGCGACGACGCGCCGCGCGAGGAGCGGGCACCGCGGGAACCCCGTGGCGAGCGGTCGGGGGGTGACCGGGGTGGCCGTGATCGTGGCCCGCGCCGCGCTCCCGACCGTGATCGCGGCTCCGACCGGCGCAGCTCCGAACGGGCCGCGGCGCCGCAGGCCAAGCCCGGCCGCAAGGTCGTGTCGTTCGAAGACGACTTCGAGTCGGGGGTCTGAGAGGGTGCGCGAACAGGTCGCAGGTCCCATCACGCTTCGGCTTGTTGACAACGCCGAAGCGTGATCCCGGGGCGAGGCTGTTCGTGCACCCTCTAGCCTCCGAGATGGTCTGAGTGCGGAGCCCCCGGAAGGGGGCCCCGTCACATCGAACCTCACCGTCCCTCAGAGCGTGTTGCTGATATGGCCGCAGCTGGTGGGGATGATCGCCGCCACGGTGGTGGTGTTCGCCCTGGCGTACGTGGCGTTCATGCGCCAGGAGGTCAGGGCGTAGGGGACCCGGAACCGATCGTCTTTGGGCAGCGTCATACTGGGCGTGCCGGGGGCACGGCGTCGTCGTCCAGGAGGATGAGATGCGCCGGATTCCCACGATCGTGCTCCTTCCGCTGGTCCTGTCCGCCACACTCGGGGCCTGCGGGGGAGACGAAGCCATTCCCTTCACGCTCACGCTCAGCCCCGAGTTCGTCCAGGGGGCCATCCCCGGGGCGAACACCGGGGTGCTGGTCACCATCGAGAACGAATCCGCCACCGAGGCGCCGGTGACGATCGCCGCGACGGCGGTGGGAGCGGAGGTGACGGTCGAGCCGTCGACGATCGCCGCCGGTGAGGTCGCCGAGGTGTGGGTCATCGCCGGACCCACCGCAGCCGACGCCGAGATGGAGATCGTGGTCACCGGTAGCCGCGGCGGGTTCGAGGCGAGCGCTTCGAAGACGCTGACCCTGTTCGCCTGGGAGGACGACCGCGGGCCGTATGCCCGGACCCTTTTCGACCTGTTCACCGCCTGGCTCGCCGAGAACCGTCCGGATCTGGGGATCTCGCCCGACACCGCCTTCGCAGGGTCGTTCACGGCTCCGGGGCTACTGGTGGTCAGCCACTACCTGTTTCTCTCCGACGACTGGGAGATCGGCCTTTCCTGGCACGTGATGATTCCGCCCGACGACTGGGCGGAGATTTACCTGCGGCCCCGCGACGGGACGGCCCCCACCGTGGGATTCCGGCTGTCGTCGCAAGCGGGGGCACTGGAGGGTGGGGTGGTGGAGATCACCGAGGTGACCCCGCCGGTGGAGGTGGTGCGGTAGGGGAGGCTCGTTTCCCCTGAGATTGTCGACCGAACACATGTTCGATTAGGATGGGTTGCCCTTGGAACGGGCAACCCTCCTCGCCGGCGCCCCGAGCGCACCCTCGCCCGACCCGGTCGCGCCGTTCACCATCGCCGCCGAACCGGGCAGGGTCCTCGGCCTGGTCGGTCAGCCCGGCTCCGGGCTGACCCGCCTCGCCCTCGGGCTGCTCGCCCGGCCCGCCAGGACCGGCATGGTGGCCGTGGTCGACGTCCGCGGCTGGCTGTGCCCGGTGGCCGCCTGGGAGGCGGGGATCGCCCCCGAGCGCCTGGTGGTGGTTCGCTGCGCCGACCGATCCGCCTGGCTGCGGGTGACCGCCGCTCTCGTCGAAGGGTTCCCCGCGGTGTATGCCGAGGTCCCCGCCGGGGTCTCCGACGCCGACCTGCGCCGGCTGGGGGCCCTGTCCCGGGCCCGGCACTCGGCGCTGGTGCTCCGTCCCATCGGGGGGGACCTGCCCATCGGAGTGCTCCACCTGCGAGTCGAGGCGGGGACGGTGGTGTGGCAGGGGGTGGATCGCGGCCACGGCGCCCTGCTGCGGTGCCGTCTCACCCTGCGGGCGTCGGGCAAGGGGGCGCGGGGCATCGAACGGGTCGTGGAGATGGAGGACGATGGCTCGCACGCTCTGCGTCTGGTTCCCGGACTGGCCGCTGCGCCGTCCGGACACGCCGCCGGATAGGCCCTGCCAGGTCGTCGACGCCTCCGGGATGGTGGTCGCCGCCGACGCCTGGGCCGCGGCCGCCGGGGTCGCCGTTGGGATGCGCCGCCGCCAGGCCGAGGCGCTCTGTCCGACGGTGGTCACCCTCGCCGCCGATCCGGGCGCCGAGGCGGTCGCCTTCGAACCGGTGGCCCTGGCCATCGAAGGCCTGGTACCGCGCATGGAGATGGCGGCCCCCGGCCTCGTCTACCTACCGGTCGCCGGGGCGGTCCGCTACTTCGGGTCCGAGGATGCGGTGGTGGGCAAGGTGGTGGCCGCGGTGGAAGCGCTCGCTCCGGGAGGGCGCTTCGGGCTGGCCGACGGGCCGTTCGCCGCCCGGATGGCCGCCGGGCTGGCGACCGAGGCTCCGCTCGTTGTCGCCGACACTGCCGCCTTTCTCGCCGGCATCGACGTCGCCGCCATCGGGATCTCCGAGCTGGTCGACACCTTCCGCTGGCTGGGGATCGGCACCCTCGGCGATCTGGCGCGGCTCCCCAGGGCGGCGGTCGCCTCCCGGTTCGGGCCGGTGGGCCTCGAGGCGCATCGCATCGCCAGCGGGGAGGACCGCACCGTACGCCCCCGGCGGATCCTCGAGGAGGCGGCGGTGACCGAGACGTTCGACCCGCCGCTCGACGACTTCGAGCGGGCCGCATTCGCCGCCCGGGCACTCGCCGGGAGGCTGATCGAGGCGGTGGCCCCCACCGGGGCGATGCCTCACCGAGTGGAGGTGGAGGCGGAAGCGGCCTCGGGCATGGTCAGGGCGCGGACGTGGCGGAGCAGCCACCCCTTCTCCGAGGTGGAGCTGGCCGAGCGGGTGCGCTGGCAACTGCGCGCCTGGGTGGAGTCGGGCGGGGTCCCCGGCGGGGTGGTGCGTTTGCGCCTGGTGCCCGCCGACCTGTCCGACCGGGGGAGGCAGCTCCGCCTCGACGAGGACGCCGCCTCCGAGTCGGACGCCCGGCGCGCCCTCAGCCGCGCCCAGGGGCTGGTGGGGCCGGATGCGGTCCTCCAGGCGGTTCCCCAGGGGGGACGCGACCCGGGGGAACGGGTCCAGTGGCATCGCTGGGGTGAGGAGCCCGATGTCGCCGCCCTCGACCCGTCGGCGCCGTGGCCGGGGCGGCTCCCCGAGCCGTCACCGGCGCTGGTGCCTCCCGAGCCGCGGCCGTTCGAGGTGGAATGGGACGGCGGGTTCCCCACCCGGGTCCGGTTGGGGAGCCGGTGGGAGCCGGTGCTCGGCTGGGCCGGCCCGTGGCGGCAGACCGGGCGATGGTGGGAGGGCGAGGCGGCCGCCGACCGCTATCAGGTGGTCACCTCGGCCGGGGCGTTCCTGTGCGAGGTGCGTCAGGGGAGATGCTTCCTGGTGGGGGTGTACGACTAGCGCGATGCGCGATGCGCAATGCGCAATGCGCTCAGACAGGCGCGCGGTCGTTGTCTTACTGGCGACTGGTGGCTGGCGACTGACGACCGTCCCCTACCCTCCCCGCCATGGACCGCCACGCCTGGGATGCCCGCTACCGGGAGAAGGAACTCGTGTGGACCGCCGAGCCGAACCGGTTCGTGGTCCAGGTGGTCGAGGGCCTGGCTCCGGGCACCGCATACGACCTGGCCGGCGGGCATGCCCGCAACGCCGTGTGGCTGGCGGAGCGGGGGTGGGATGCAACGGTGGTCGAGTGGTCGGAGGTCGCCATCGACCAGGGACGTGCGCTCGCCGCCCGCCGCGGGGTCACGGTCCGATTCCTCCACGCCGACCTGGTCGAGTGGCGGGCCGGGGCGACCGCCGACCTGGTGCTGGTGGTGTACCTGCAGATCCCGACGGTGGAGCGGCACGCCGTCTGGGCCAAGGCGATCGAGGCGGTTTCCCCCGGCGGGACCCTGGCGGTGATCGGCCACGACTCCTCGAATCGCACCGAGGGATACGGGGGGCCGCAGGACCCGGCCGTCCTCTACACTGCCGACCAGGTGGTGGCGACCATCGGCGATCGGCTCACCGTGACCAGGGCGGAGCGGGTGGAGCGGCCGGTCGATGCCGACGATGGGATGCACGTGGCGCTGGACAACGTGGTGGTGGCTGTCAGGCCTTTGGCCTGACAGCGTTGCCCGTTGCCAGCTTCCCGTTTCCCGTTTCCAGCACGACACGGGTCGTCGCGTCCGTCGAATCGCGAGTGTCGAATTGCGAATCGCGATCCGTGTTCGAGGCGTCAGCCTCGCACCCGGATCTCCTCATACGTCTCCGCCACGATCTCCCGCACCCGGTCGCGCAGCCCGTCGATGTCGCCGGCGGTCATCTGATCGGTCGGGATGGGGTCGTGGATCACCAGCCGCACGTCGCCCCCGTAGATGAGCTTGCCGCCCGGACGCCACACCCGCTCGCTCCCGGTGATCGTGACCGGCACGATCGGCATCCGGTTGTCGATGGCGATGCGGAACGCCCCTTTCTTGAACGGGCTCATCTCGGCGTCTTTGGATCGGGTGCCTTCCGGGTAGATCATCAGTGACAGCCCGGCCGCCACCACCCTGGCCACCTGCTCGTTGATCGCCCGGTGGGCCATCCCGCCGGCCTGGCGGTCGGTGCGCACCATGTGGATCGCCCTCATCGCCGGGCCCAGCACCGGGACACCGAACAGCTCCTTCTTGGCGAGGAACCGGATCGACACCGGGAGCAGGGCGATCATCACCGGGATCTCCATGGTGGAGATGTGGTTGCCGGTGAACACGTACGACCCCCTGGGATCGATCCGATCGAGCCCTTCGGCTTCGACGTGGGTGCCGGTGACCAGGAGGAAGGTGCGGGCCCACACGTGCATGGTCCGGGTGATGTGACGGGTGCTGGCGTGGAGTCTCGCCGCGATGATGAGGTAGGTGCCCAGGACGATGGTGGCCAACGCAACGACGGTGAGGGCGAACACCGTGCGGAACGGGGCGAAAGCCCGCCGGATCATGCCGGTAGGCTACCGGCCCGTCCCACCCGGAGCCCCATGACCGACATCCTGCTCGGCGTCGCCGACCACGTCGCCACCATCACCTTCAACCGGCCGGAGCGGCGCAACGCGTTCACCGTCGAGATGTTCGACCTGCTCGGGGATCTGCTGCGCCGGGCGGCGGCCGATCCGGAGGTCCGATGCATCGTGCTGACCGGAGCCGGAGACGCCTTTTCCGCCGGCCTCGATTTCGTCGAGGCCGCAGGGCAGATCGACCGGCTCGACCGGATCGCCTTCACCTTCGAGCCGGAGCGCTCACCGGCGATCATCCTCCAGCAGATCGAGGTGCCGGTCATCGCCGCGGTCAACGGTGCCGCCGCCGGGTACGCGGTGGGCATGGCGATCAACGCCGACATCAGGGTGATGGCTCGCTCCGCCCGGCTGGTGCCGGCCACCAAGCGGAACCTGCTGCCCGAGAGCGGGGACACCTGGCTGTTGCCCCGGCTGGTCGGATGGGAGCAGGCGGCCCGCTTCTACTTCCTGGGCGAGGACCTCACCGCCGACCAGGCGCTCGCCGCCGGGGTGGTGTCCGAGCTGGCTGACGACTCCGACGCCACCAAGCGGCGCGCCGCCGAGCTCGCCGCACAGATCGTCGCCATGCCCCCGCAGGCGATCCGGGCGGCGAAGCGTCTGATGCGGGCGGGCCGCAGCGACGAGTACCCCGAGCACGTGCATCGCGCCCTCCTCCAGTTGCTGCCGATGTTCCGCACGAAGGACTTCCAGGAGGCGGTCGCCGCCTTCTTCGAGAAGCGGCCGCCGAGGTTCACCGGGGAGTGAGACGGCTCTCCAAGGCCCAGGTGCGCCGGGCCCACATCGCCGCCCAGGGCCTCGCCTCACCGCGCCCGGCGGGGGCTGCCGACCTACGGCGGGTGCTCAACGCGATCCGGCGGATGGGTGTCCTGCAGATCGACTCGGTCAACGTCGTCGAACGGGCCCACCAGCTGACGCTCTTCTCCCGCATCGGCCCCTACGACCCCGACCTCCTGTGGCGGGCTCTGCGGGAGCGGAGGGTGTTCGAGTACTGGGCGCACATGGCGTCGTT
>JAZDHM010000297.1:0-23651 GCA_043805935.1 Actinomycetota bacterium | reverse complement strand
ACGTTCTCCGGGCTCGCGGCGAACCCGCTGTCGCGCACCGTCTTGGCGGCCACGGCGGCGCGGAGTTCGGGAAGCCCGATGGCAGGGCTGTAGTGATGGTTCTTGGGTTCGGCGGCGGCGCGTTGCGCCGCGGCCACGATGTGGGGCGGGGTCGGGAAGTCAGGCTCCCCCGCCCCGAACGAGATCACCGGCCTCCCTGCCGCCTTCAGGGCGGCGGCGCGCATGGTCACCGCCATCGTGGCCGAGTCCGAGATCGACGCCAGGCGTCGAGCGATGCCGTCGCTCACGTGATGCCCATGGAGGACGTAGTTATACCGTTGCGACCGTTCAACCCCGCCCGCGCCACCCGCGGCATCCCGGCCACCTAGGCTCGGCTGCCCGACCGAGGCCCGTCACGCCCATCGTCCTGCTGATGCGCCATGCCAAGGCAGACCGCCCGCCCGGGGTGGCCGATCGCGACCGACCCCTGGCGGAGAGCGGCCGCCGGGATGCCGCCTCGATCGGCTCCGCCCTCGCCCGCCTGCGGCCTGCGCCCTCGCTGGTGGCGTCATCACCGGCGCGTCGCGCGCTCGAGACCGCGACGACGGTGGTCGCCGCTGCCGGGTGGGTCGAACCGCAGGTGTACCCCGCCCTCTACCGGAAAGGGGTCGACGACGTGCTGGGTGTCATCGGATCCTCGGACTCCGAGGTGATGCTCCTGGTCGGGCACGAGCCGACCTGGTCGGCCACCGTCTCGGCGTTGACCGGGGCATCGGTGTCGATGGTGACCGCCGCGGTCGTGGCGATCGACGTGCCGGGCCGGCCGGGTATGGGCATCGCCGGCTCGCTCGTGTGGATGCTGACCCCGCACCTGGTCGCCGGCCGGCCCCCGTGGTGAGGCCGCTGCGCCGGTCGATCGCCTACCTGACCGCCTCCCGCCTGGTGGTCAACACGGCGTTCCGGTTCGTCTTCCCCTTCCTGCCCGCCATCGCCAGGGGACTCGGCGTCTCCCTGGAGAGGGCCGGGCTGCTGCTCTCGGCGCGCTCGCTGAGCGGCATCGCCACCCCGCTGGTCGTCGCCACCGTGGGGCGCGGGGAGCGACGCGTCCGGCTCGCCGGGTGGTCGCTCGGGCTGTTCGCCGCGGGAGCGGCGGTCACCGCCGCCACCGGCGTCTACGGCGGGGCGGTCGCCGGGTTCGTGCTGATCGGGCTCGGCAAGCCGGGCTTCGACGCAGCCGCCCAAGCCTACGTCGCCGATCGCACGCCGTATGAGCGCCGCGCCCGCTATCTCTCGGTGCTCGAGCTCACCTGGGCGACGGCCCTGCTCGCCGGGGCGCCGGCGGCGGGATGGCTGATCTCCCGGTTCGGGTGGCGGGCGCCGTTCTGGTGGATCGCCGCGCTGGTCGCAGCCGCCGCCCTCGCCTCCCCGCTGCTGCTCGATCGGGACCGCCCACACGCTGCACCGTCCGCGAGCCGAACCCGCCTGGGAAGGCCTGCGCTCCGGCTGCTCGGAGTGGTTGCACTGTTCTCGCTCTCCGCCGAGACGACCTTCATCGTGTTCGGAGCCTGGCTCGAGGACCGCTTCGCCCTGTCGCTCACCGCCCTCGGCGTCACGTCATTGATCGTGGGGCTCGCCGAACTGAGCGGCGAGGCATCGGTGCTGGCATTCGGCGATCGTTTCGGCAAGCGCCGCATGGTGGCCGCCGGCCTGTGTGGATCGGCCATCGGCTACCTGGTGCTGGGAGCGGTCGGCGGATCGCTCGCCCCGGGGGTGGCCGCCCTCTCGCTCACCTTCGTGGCGTTCGAGGTGACGATCGTGTCGGCGATCCCCCTCGCCACCGAGATCGTCCCGGGCGCCCGCACCCGGTACCTGGCGCTGCTCATGGTCGCCATCAGCATCGGGCGGGCGGCCGGCGACGCCATCGGCCCGGCGCTGTTCAGATGGCACGGGCTCGCCGCCAACACCACGATGTCGGCCGTAGTCACCGCGATGGCGCTCTTCGGCCTTCTGCGCTGGACCGACCCCGAGGAGCGGGTGACGTCCCCGGTCATCACACCTAGGCGAGTCGGCTGATTCGCTCCACCAGGAGGTCGAAGAAGCCCTCGGCGTGGACGGTTCGCATCCAGGTGGCGTTGGGCGGCTCGCTCGTCATCCCCCACCAATCGACCACGGTCATGCCCCGGGTGAGCGCCGAACCCGTCTCGATCCTGACCGACACCGTACGGCCCGCGAACAGGGCCGGTGAGAGCAGATAGGCGATCACGCAGGGATCGTGCAGCGGCCCTCCCTCGAGGCCGTACCTCTCAACGTCGTACCGCTCGTAGAAGGCGAGCAGCCCGTGGACCGCCGTGCCCACCCTGGTTCCCATGGTGGCGAATCGTTCGAGGTGGCGGGGCAGGATGAGGGCACGGTGAGTGACGTCGAGTGGCATCACCGTGATCGGCGCCCCGCAGCGGAAGACGACGTCCGCCGCCTCCGGGTCGACGAACACGTTGAACTCCGCCGTCGGGGTGGTGTTGCCGCCCTCGAAGAACCCCCCTCCCATCAGAACGATCTCTCTCAGCCGCGACGCCAGCGCCGGCTCTCGGTCCAGGGCGGTGGCGACATTGGTCAGCGGTCCCAGCGGGCACAGCGTGATCGTCCCGGGTGGCGACGCCATCACGATCTCGACGATGGCGTCGACGGCATGGCCTGGGCCGAGCGGCGTCACGGGATCAGGGAGGTCGGTGCCGTCGAGGCCGGTCCTGCCGTGGACGTACTCGGCTGTGATCAGGCTTCCCCGGAGGGGCCCGGGGCACCCGGCATACACCGGGACGTCGGTTCGGTCGGCGAGCTCCACCATCTTCAGAGCATTGATGGTGGTGAGCGGCAGCGGGACGTTGCCTGCCACGGCGGTGATCGCCCGCACTTCGAGCTCCGCCGGGGACGCCAGTGCGAGGAGGATCGCGACGGCATCGTCCTGGCCCGGATCGGTGTCGATGATGATCGGGCGAGGGATCATGCCAGTGCCTCGACATCGCCTCTGTTCGGCAATGATGCCTGGGCTCCCCATCGGGTGGCGGCGACCGCCCCGCAGCGCACCGCCCATCGCACCGCATCGACCAGGTCGAGCCCGCGCACCAGCCCGTCGGCCAGGCCGGCGCAGAATGCATCGCCGGCCGCCGTCGGATCGACCGCCACGACGGAAGGCGCCGGGACGTGCACAACGCGGCGCCCTTCGACCACGACGGCTCCGCCTGCTCCCAGGGTCACTACCACCGCCCCCGGACCGCGGACCGCCCGCGCCATGCGAGCGGCCTCGTCGGCTCCCCCGGGTGGTGCGTCTCCGACCAACACCCCGAGCTCGCTTGCGTTGGGAACGAGCACCGACACGCGCTCCAGGATGTCGGCAGGGATCGGCCCGGCCGGGGCGGGGTTGAGGACGAAACGGCCCCCGGTGAGCACGGCGGCGGTGGCGACCGCCCCGATGGGGACCTCGAGTTGCGCAAGAGTGACCGCGGCCGTGGAGAGGATTTCCGCCGCCCGCCGCACCTGCTGCGGATCGAGTGCGCTGTTCGCCCCCGGATCGACGACGATCGTGTTCTCGGCGGTGTCGGCGACCGAGATCACCGCCATGCCCGATCCGATACCGTCGAGGACGCCGACCGCGGAGATGTCGACGCCGGCCTCCGCGAGCGAACGGAGGAGGGCCACCCCGGCATCGTCGTCGCCGACCGCTCCGACCATGGCGACCGAGCGCCCGAGACGCGCGGCCGCCACGGCCTGGTTCGCCCCCTTGCCGCCGGTGTCGGAGAAGCGCCCGGTGCCGAGGACGGTCTCGCCGGGAAGGGGGAGCCTCGGCACCCGCAGGGTCGTGTCCAGGTTCAGGCTGCCGACCACCGCGATCTCGAATGACACAGAGGGAGGCTATCGCGGCCTCCCCCGGCCACCATCGACCGTGCGGGCGGTCGCCGGTACCCTCCCCGGGGTGGCCATGCCCCCCATCCGCACGGTGGAGATGCACACCGGCGGGGAACCGGTACGGATCGTCGTCTCCGGGTATCCGCCGGTCCCCGGCGACACCCTCCTCGCCAAGCGGCGCCATGCCCGCGACCACCTCGACCATCTCCGCAGGGTGCTGATCTTGGAGCCGAGGGGTCACTTCGACATGTACGGCGTCATCCCGGTCGAGCCCGACGACCCCGCCGCCGACCTGGCGGTGCTGTTCATGCACAACGAGGGTTACTCGACCATGTGCGGCCACGCCACGATCGCCCTGGGACGGTGGGCGGTGGACTCGGGCATCGTCCCTGCGGTCGAGCCGGTCACCCGGCTCGCCATCCAGGTGCCGGCCGGGCTGGTCCGGGTGGCGGTCGAGGTGTCCGGCGGCCACACCGGGGCGGTCCGCTTCGAGAGCGTGCCCGCCTTCGTGGCCGCCGACGCCGTGCCGGTCGACGTGGCGGGCCACGGCGTCGTCCAGATCGACGTGGCGTTCGGCGGCGCCTTCTACGCGCTCGCCCCGGCGAGCGTGTTCGGACTCGACGTGCGGACCAGTCCGGTCCGCGACCTCGTCGATGCCGCCTGGGCGGTGACCACGGCGGTCGCCGCGGCGGTGCCGCTGCAGCACCCCGACGACCCGGACCTCGGATTCCTCTACGGGACGATCCTCACGGACGGAGCCGACGCTTGGTCCGATGCCCCGACGGCCAACGTGTGCGTGTTCGCCGGCCGCCAGGTCGATCGCTCGCCGACGGGATCGGGGGTCACTGCCCGGATCGCGGTGCAGCACGCCCGCGGCCAGATCCCCCTCGGGGTCGAGCGCGAATTCGAGAGTCTCACAAGGTCGACGTTTACCGGGCGCGCGGTGCGGGAGGTGATGGCCGGGGACCGTCCGGCGGTCATCGTCGAGGTGGGCGGCCGGGCCCACTACACCGGCGAGGCGATCTTCACCGCCGAGGACGACGACCCGCTGGCTCCCTTCCTCCTCCGCTAGCCCTCTGCTGCGTCCCGAGCCTCGGGCGCGCCTGACACCGGCAGCACGACGACGAATCTGGCACCGCCCCCCGGGGCGTCATCGATGGTGACCGTGCCTCCGTACGCCGTCACTATCTCGCGCACCACCGCCAGGCCGAGCCCGGATCCGCCCGCGTCCCGGCTCCTCGCCTCCTCGAGCCGCGCGAACCGTTCGAACACGTCGGAGCGATGCTCCGGCGGAATGCCCGATCCGTCGTCGTCGACAGTGAGCACCACCGTGCTGTCGACGCGCTCCGCGGCGACCCGCACCCGAGAGGACGCGTGCCGCACCGCGTTCTCTATGAGGTTGCGCACCACCCGTCCGATGGCCACCTCGTCCCCGGCTATCGGCCCGGCGGACGCTGCCCCGATCTCGACGATGCGGTGGCGTCCGCCCTCCAGCGACACGATTTCGTCGACGTCCACCTGCCCCGTTCCCCGTCGAACGCCACCCTCGTCTGCCGTGGCCAGCACCAGCAGGTCGTCGGCGAGTCGTTCCATGCGCAGGCTCTCCTCGAGTACCCCCTCCGCCACCTCCTTCCACGCCGACTTCCCCGGATGGGCAAGCGCCACCTCCAACTGAGTGCGGATCGAGGCGATCGGGCTCCGCAGCTCGTGCGATGCGTCGCTCACGAATCTCTGCTGGCGTTCCGCCGAGCGCGCCAACCGGTCGAGCATGGAATTCATCGTTGCCGCCAGCCTCCCCACCTCGTCGTCTGTTCCGGGCTCGGGTACGCGGCGGTCCAAACCGCCGCCCCCGATCTCGGCGACCCTCGACCGGATGGCTTCGACGGGACGCAACACCCTTCCCACGATGATCCAGATCAGGACCGCCATCAGGGCGACCAAGATCGGAACCGTGACCGCCGCCGCCGATTCAAAACTCCGCAACGACGCGCGGACCTGGGCGAGAGACGGGAACACGACGGATCCACCAAGCGCACCCGCCAAGGCCGACACCTCCGTGTTCCCGGTCGAGACCCGGGCAAGGATGGGGTCTGGATAGTCGGGCACGCCGTTGGATCGAACGCATGTTGCATAGGTGACGAGGGCCGCCCGCTGAGCCTCCTCCACGGAGGCTTGATCGAGCACGTCGACCCCGTCGAACGCGCTCGCCAACCCCGCGTTGCACAACGCTGCGGCCATCCCCAGTCGCTCGTCGACCAGCGACTGGGCGTCGATGCACGCCGAGTAGACGGCGTTGAACTCGTCACCGGAGAGCAGAGTCCTGTAGTCCTCGTAGGTGACGCGCGGGTTTCCGATCGCCTCGATCGCGGCCTGCTCGCAGCGAGTGGTCGCGCTGTACACCGGATCGCCGGTGTTGACGCAGTCCAAGTAGTCGAAGAGCACCGTGTCCGGCACCCGGTCTACGTAGTAGAACCGATCGAATCGGAGGACCCGATCGCCGTACTCGGCCTGAAGGATGCCCGCGCACGAGTCCGATGCGATGCGGACCGCCGCCTGGGTGGGATCCAGGGCGACGCTGAGAGAGGCCAAGCTCAACTCGGTGACTGCCGCCTTGTTGAATGCCTCCTGGGCAACCGCAAGGTTGTCGGTCAAGGCCGTGCGCACGTCGCGGACCAGCGACTGCCTCGAGGCCAGGACGAGCCACACCGATGCCGCCGACAGACCGAGCGCGACCACCAGTGTCGCCACGACGGTTATTCGCATTCGAACCGACCGGAACAGGCGCATCAGTGCTCCACGACCCGATAGCCAACACCCCGAACGGTCTGCAGCGTCGAGGTGTCGAAGGGGATGTCGATCTTCCGTCGTAGGTACCCGACGTAGACCTCCACGACATTGGGATCGACATCGGTGTCCGCGCCCCAGACCGCGTCGAGCAGCTCCTGCTTCGCCACCACTTCGGGGCTATGCCTCACCAGCGTGTCGAGCAGTGAGAACTCGCGCGGTGTGAGCATGATCTCGGTGCCATCGCGTTCGCAGCGTCGCGCTGCCGAGTCGACACAGAGGTCACCAACGCGTCTCACCGGCCCTCGGTTGTTGCCTCCCCGCCGGATGAGGGCGCGCAGGCGAGCCACCAGCACCACGTATGAGAACGGCTTCGACAGGTAGTCGTCTGCCCCGGTCTCCAGAGCCTCCGCGAGGTCATACTCACCGCTCTTGGCGGTCAGCATGAGTATCGGCGTCCAATCTTCGGCCGCCCGCAGCTCTGCGCACACCCTGTACCCGTTCAGTTTGGGGAGCAGGATGTCCAAGACGATGACGTCATACGCGTTGGTTTGGGCCTTGCCGAGGCCGACCTCGCCGTCGTGGGCGACGTCCACCTCGAACCCCTCGGCTTCGAGTCCGCGATTCACCGCCTCGGCGAGCCGAACTTCGTCCTCGACCAGTAGCACCCTCATTGCGGTCCATTATGGCGAGGTCCGGGCGGTCGGCCCTTGGGTCAACGCGTGTCACCCTCCGCCCGGCTTCACCGCCCGGAGCGAGTACATCAGCGGCAACAGGTCGCGCTGCGCCTCGGGGAGCCGGTACCAGCCGTCGTCCCCTCTCGTCAGATGAAGCCCGGAGCGTCGTAGGCGTCGGGCTGCCAGTGGATCGCCACCCGATCGTCCCAGTTGGCGCGGTTGGCGGCGAAGTATTCATTCATCGGCGAGAAGGCTACCGGCGATGGCCCGACGTTCCGATGGCGAGATCGCCCTAGATTCGGGGCGTGGCACCCGTCGAACGTCAGCCCGCCCAGCGCCGCATCTACGGCAATCGCACGCTCAACATGCGGTCGATCCGGGCGATCGGCTACGACATGGACTACACGCTGATCCACTACCGGGTCGACGAATGGGAGCGGCGGGCCTTCGAGCACGCCAAGGGCCGCCTCGCCGACCTGGGCTGGCCGGTGCGGGACCTCGAGTTCGATCCCTCTTCGGTGATCCGCGGCCTGACCATCGACCTGGAACTGGGGAACCTCGTCAAGCCCACCCGGTTCGGCTACGTGATCAGGGCGGCTCACGGAACCTCGTTCCTGGAGTTCGACCGTCTTCGCCGCGACTACGAGGCCACGTTCGTCGACCTCGCCGAGGACCGGTGGGTGTTCCTCAACACCCTGTTCTCCCTCTCTGAGGCGTCGCTCTTCGCCCAGCTGGTCGAGCTGTTCGACGCCGGAGGAATCCCCGAGGTCCACGGGTACACCGGCCTGTACCACACCGTCCGCACCACCCTCGACGAGACACACATGGAGGGGCGGCTGAAGGAGGAGATCCTCGCCGACCCCGACCGATTCGTGGTGCCGGATCCCGACGTCGTGCTCACCCTCCTCGACCAGCGGTTCGCCGGTAAACGGCTCCTCCTCATCACCAATTCCGAGTGGGCCTACACCAACCAGATGATGTCCTATGCGTTCGACCCGCACCTCCCCGGAGACCGCCGCTGGCGAGGCCTGTTCGACGCGGTCGTGGTGTCGGCTTCGAAGCCGGCCTTCTTCAACACCACCCGTCCGCTCTACCGGGTGGTCGACGAGGGTCGGGGCCTGATGCAACCGCACATCGGCGACCTCGAGCCTGGTTCGGTGTTCGTCGGGGGATGCGCCCCGCAGCTCGAGAGCCATCTGCGCCTCAGCGGCGATCAGATCCTCTACGTCGGGGACCACCTGTATTCGGATGTGTCGGTCTCCAAGGCCCTGCTGCGTTGGCGCACCGCACTCATCCTGCGCGAACTGGAGACCGAGATCGGAGCCGCCGAAGCGTTCGCCCCGACCGAGGAGCGGCTGGTCGAGCTCATGAATCGCAAGACCAGGCTCGAGGAGGACCTCGCCCAGGCCCGGCTCGACCGGCAGCGCGCCCGCCACCGGTACGTCCCACCGGACGGCGATCCGGTGCTCGCCGAAGCGCTGGTCATCTCGCTGAAGGATGAGCTCAGCAAGCTCGACGAGGAGATCGCCCCGCTGGCCATCGCCGCCGGCAGCCTGCGCAACGAGGCGTGGGGACCGCTCATGCGATCGGGCAACGACAAGAGCCTGTTCGCCCGGCAGGTGGAGCGATACGCCGACGTGTACACCTCACGGGTGTCCAACTTCCTGGCGGCGACGCCCTTCGCCTACCTGCGGGCCGACCGGGGCAGCCTCCCACACGATCGTTAGGCGGGAACGGTCCCGAACACCAGCCGCACCGAGGTGGCCGGGACCGGATCGGTCGAGTCGACCATCACTTCGACTGTGTAGCCCTGGAGCTCGACCCCGACCCCGGCCGACCGCAACGCCGCCACTCCTTCGCCCGCTCCCGCCGCCACGGCGGCAATGATCCGCCGCAGACCCTCCGTGGTTGGATGTTCCATGGCGGGACGATTCCACCCACCTGTCTCGCCGGCGTTGTACCCACCGCGGCCCGTGACCGGCGCCGGGCGCTCACCGCCTGCCCCGACACCGGTCCAATCTTCCAACATCAGGGAATTCGGGGCTGGACGACGCCGCGAATGAGCGCGACCCCGGGGACGGTCAGGCTCCGGACAGGGCGTCGTCGACCCGACGGCGGACCCCGGGGACGCCGAATCCGAACAGGAACGCGATCCCCGGGATGATGAGCGCCTGCCCACTCGAGGCCAGTGCCTCGACCAGCGCCTCGAAGATGACCACCGGCGAGGCGACGACCCTGACGACCTCCGGAGGCAGGACCGGCGACAGTACCCTCTCCAGCCCTCGGGAGATGATCCCGGCAGCCGGCTCGGGGGTCATCACCGGCATCACGACTTCACGGCTGGTCATGAGCCCAACCGCCCCCGCCACCGACCGAGGCATGACGGTGGTGTCGATGGCGGCCAACCCGGTGGCAGGAGGATTGGCCGGCCCGCCCGCCCCGGACCCGGTCGTGGTGGTGGTGGTCCCCTGGGTGGTGGTGGTGGTCCCCTGGGTGGTGGTGGTGGTCCCCTGGGTGGTGGTGGTGGTCCCCTGGGTGGTGGTGGTCGTCCCCTGGGTGGTGGTGGTCGTCCCCTGGGTGGTGGTGGTCATCCCCTGGGTGGTGGTGGTCGTCGCCGCCTCGGTGGTCGTGGTGGTCACCGGCGCCGTGGTGGTCGTGGTCGTGGCGCAGACACCGCCGCCCTGGCCCACGCCGCCGTTGCCGCCGCCGTTGCCGCCACACGGTCCTCCGCCGAGCAGGTTGCCGAGGAGCGGGAGCCCATCGAGGATCCCCAAGGCATGGCTCTGGCCGGGGGTGGCCAGCGCCCCGGTCCCGGACGTGACGATCAGCGCCACGACCAACCACAGCGAGCCACGAAGCAACCGGCCGCGGGAACGTCTCATAGCTCATTCTTCGGCACCGCCAGGGTCAGAACTCAAGGGTCACCGTGCCGATGCCGACTGATCTAGTCACGTGATCGAGACAGACCGAACCCGAGGCGGCGTCGGCCGGGCCGTGTTCGCCGGCGGGGCAGTCGCCCTCGCCGGCCTACTCGCGTCGCTCGCCCTCGTGTACACCAACGCCACCGGCGTCACCGACGCGGCCGCACAGGCCCGAATCCAGCAGGCGGCGGAGTCCGCCCTCGGGGCGACCGCCACAGGTCGCAACGCCCTCGGCCAGGCGCTCATCCTCAACAGCGGCGCCTTCGACCCCTCCGTCGGGGAGGCAGCCGTCGAGGAGGCCTCCCTCGTGCTCGACGCCCTGGAGCAACGGGTCGGGACGGTCACCGCCCTGGCCGAGGACTCCTCGGTCGATGCCGCCGCACGCAGCGCCATCTCCCTTGGGCGGCAGGTGCTCGACCTGCTCTCGTCGGCTGACCTGGACGCGGCCGGCACCCTCGCCGCCGGGGAGGCCACCCATGCCTTCGAGGCCCTCACCGCGGCCGTGGTCGACGTGCGCGACGTGGCCGGGCGAGTGATCGCTGATGCCTCCGCCGAGGCGGGGACGGTCGCCACCGCAAGCCGGTTCATGGTCGCCTTCTTCATCCCGGCGATCACCGTGGTGTTCGCCGTGGTGGCGATACGGCGACGCAGGCGCCGCGAGCGAATGGCCGCCGCCCTCGCCGAGGAACGCGAGTTGAGCAGGTCCAAGGACCAGCTGATCGCCAACCTCTCGCACGAGTTGCGCACCCCGCTCACCGGGATCTACACATCGGCGCTGGCGATCGAGGAGATCGGGTATTCCGACCCCGATGTCGCCCTCGAACTCAACGGGATGATCGTGGATCAGTCGGCCGATCTGAACCGAATGGTCGAGGACCTGCTGGTATCGGCGCAGGCCGATGCCGGGCGCCTGACCTTCGACCTCGTCCCCGGATCGGCCCGGCACGAGATCGAGAGCGTCGCCAAGGAGCTCTCGAGGCTCGGGACGCCCATCACTGTTCGGGCCCGCGATGCGGTGGTACTGGCCGACATCGGACGCCTGCGCCAGTTGCTGCGCAACCTAGTCTCGAATGCCATCCGACACGGCGGCCCGAACGTCACGCTCGTCGCGCGGCCGGCAGACGGTGCCTACGTGATCCGCGTCGAGGACGACGGACCGGGGGTCCCGCCGGAGATCGAGGCTCGCCTCTTCGAGCGCTTCGTCCACCAGGGGGACCGCCCCCTCATCGTCGGCAGCGTGGGGCTCGGCCTCGCCATCTCCAAGGTCCTCGCGGACGGCATGAACGGGACGATCGCCTACCAGCGCGCCGAAGGCAGGACGGCTTTCGAGGTGCAGCTTCCCCTGGCTGCCGAGCACGATCCGGAGGCTGAGGCTGAGGCCGCGTCCTCCCCCGACCGCGGCGCCGTCGCGGAACCGGCCGAACGGCCCTAGTCCATCACCTCGGCCAGGGCGGCGTCGAACGCCACGAGTGTCTCGTCGACGTCGTCGCGGGTATGGGCCCCGCAGACGAACCAGGGCTCCAGTGCGTCGTCACAGGGCATGACCCCGCGGCGCGTCATCGCGTGGGTCACCCGGCGATACAACTCGGCGTCATGGCCGCCGACCCCCCGAAAGTCGCGGGGCTCCTCCTCACCGAAGTACACGCTGAACATCGACGGGTGCCCGATGACGTGAGCGGCCAGACCCCTGTCCGAACACGACCGGGCGATCCCCTCCATGAGCGCTCTCCCGATGTCGTTGATGTGGCGGTGCACGTTCCCCGACAGCAACTCACCGATCGTGGCCGACACCGCCGCCGTGGCAATCGAGTTGCCCGAGTAGGTGCCGGCCTGGGCGATGCCGCCACCCTCCCAGGCGCCAACGAACTCGTCCCGGCCGGCGATCGCCGCCACCGGGAAACCGTTGCCCATCGACTTGGCGAAGGTCGAGAGATCGGGGGTGACCCCGAACAGCTCGGCGGCACCTCCGAGGGAGACCCGGAACCCGGTCTTCACCTCGTCGAAGATGAGGATCGACCCGCTGTTGTCGCACAGCTTGCGCAGCCCCTCCAGGTATCCCGGGTCCGGCAGCATCCCGAACACGTTGCCGAGTGCCGGCTCGACCAGGAACGCCGCTATGTCCCCTCCCTCCGACCGGAACACGCGCTCCGCCGCCTCCAGGTCGTTGAACGGGATCGTCCGCACGTACCCCCGGATCGCCTCGGGGATCCCGGACGACACCTGATGAGGCACCGGGCTTCGCCGCGAGCCGAGGGCCTCGGCCGGTGAGCTGGAGGTGGTGAAGAGCACGTAGTCGTGGGCGCCGTGATAGGCCCCTTCGAACTTGACGATCACCTCCCGGTCGGTGATGCCTCGGGCGAGCCGTATGGCATGCATCGTCGCTTCCGTGCCGGTGTTGGTGAATCGCAGCCGATCGACCCAGGGGACCGCCTGCTTCACCCGCTCGGCGGCGATCACCTCCGTCGAAGTGGTCATCGCGAACGTGGTCCCGGCCGCGGCCGCCTCGCTCACTGCTGCGACCACGGCTGGATGGCCATGGCCGAGGATGACCGGCCCATATCCGAGCTGGTAGTCGATGTATCGCTTCCCGTCCATGTCGTAGACGTAGCCACCCTGGCCACGGGAGACGACCATCGTGTCGTCCTCGCCGACGTACCGAAACCCGCTGGAGACCCCCGATACCAGAGCCGCCTTCGCACGTCCGAACCACGCGGCCGTCTCGGCTCCTTGCAGACCCATGCTCTCAACTCCTCGATGAGGCCACCCAACACAGGCCGCCTCAGGCTACCGATCGGTATCGTTCTGGGACGAGTCGACGCGAGGTGAGTGATGGCCCAAACGCTGGAGCTGTACATCGCCGGTGAATGGACCCAGGGCACCGGCGATCATCATCACGCGCTGATCAGCCCGGTCACCGGAGGGCACATCGCCGACGTCCCGCTCGCTTCGGCTGCCGACATCGACCGGGCCGTCATCGCCGCCCGCAAGGCACAGGACGAGTACCGGCATTGGTCGCCGTTCGAGCGTGCCGACCTCTGCTCCCGGATCGCCGCAGCCATCGAGCCGGCGGTTGCTGGGATCGCACGCATCCAGACGCTGGAGCAGGGCAAGCCGTATCACGCCGAGTCGCTGGCCGACATCGCCGAGGCCAACCAGTACTTTCTCAACGCCGCCGAGGACGTCAAGCGCCTCGGCGGAGAAGTGATCCCCACCACCGATCGCAACAAGCGGATGTTCACGTTCCGCCGCCCGGTCGGGGTGTGGGCGGCGATCACACCGTGGAACTTCCCGGTGACGATCCCCCTCGAGTACATCGGCCCGGGGCTGGCCACCGGCAACGCGGTGATCGTCAAGCCCCCAGAGTTCACCCCATGGGCGCTCCTCGAGCTGGCGAAGGCCTTCGATGCGGCCGGCGTGCCCAAGGGCCTCGTCTCGATCATCCCCGGCGGTGCCGACATCGGCGGGCAACTCGTCACGCATGCCGGCGTCGACGGCATCGGGTTCACCGGCTTCTCCGCCACCGGGCGCGCCATCTTGTCCCGGATGGGGGTCAAGCGGTCGATCATGGAGATGTCCGGCAACGGCCCGACCATCGTCACCGACGACGCCGACGTCGCCGCCGCCGCCGTGGCCGCCGTGTACGGCGCCTACTACAACGCCGGCCAGGTGTGCTGTGCGACCGAACGGGTGATCGTGGTCGACGCGGTGCACGACGAGTTCGTGGAGCGGGTCCTCGACGCCGCCAAGGAGGTGCGACTCGGCGATCCCTTCGACGAGGACACCACGATGGGGCCGCTCAACAACGAGGCGACCGCCGCGAAGATGGACCGGCATCTCGCCGACGCCGCCGACATGGGCGCCCGGGTGCTCGTCGGAGGTGGGAGGGCTCCCGGGTTTCCCACCGACCTCTATTACGACTTTACCGTGGTCGACGCCGTTCCCGAGACCAGTCTGCTGTCGCGCGAGGAGTCCTTCGGACCCGTGCTGCCGATCATCCGAGCGTCCGGTGACGAAGCCGCCGTCGAGGCGGCCAACCACACCAACCTCGGCCTGCAGGCCGCCGTGTTCACCAAGAGCCTGAGCCGGGCGTTCTGGTACGCCGATCGAATCCGTTCGGGGACGGTGGTGGTGAACGACTCGACCGACTTCTGGGAGACCTTCCAGCCGTTCGGCGGCGCCGCCGGGACCGACACCGGGTGGGGGCGCGGCGGGATCGAGGAATTCACCGACTTGCAGACGCTGGTGATCGACGTGAGCAGGTAGCCGAAAACTGATGACTGACGACTCACCACTCACCAGTAGCCTCCCCACCATGTCTTCATCCTTCTGGCACCCGTTTGCGAACATGAGCGCCGTCGCCCGCAAGGAATTCGTGGTCGACCGCGGCGAGGGCGTTTGGGTGTACGACACCGCCGGCGTCCGGTACCTGGACGCCACCGCGAGCCTCTGGTACACGTTGGTGGGGCACGGGCGCACCGAGATCGTCGATGCCATGGCCGCCCAGGCGCGCCGACTCGAGGCTTATCACACCTTCGGGGACTTCTCGAACCCCCCGATCGCAGCGCTCGCCGAACGGATCGCCGGCTACGCCCCGGAGGCATCGAGCAAGGTGTTCTTCACCAGCGGGGGCTCCGACTCCGTGGACACCGCCGCCAAGATGGCTCGGCGCTACTTCCAGGTGACCGGAGAGCCGGAGCGCACCATCCTGATCACGCGGAGCTGGGCGTACCACGGCATGCACGGGTTCGGCACGAGCCTCGGCGGGGTCCCCGGGAACGCCGACGGTTATGGCACCCTGCTGCCCGACGTCGTCAGGGTGCCATTCGATTCCACGGACGCCCTGTCGGCGGCGATTGACGAGGCGGGGGCGCGCCGGATCGCCGCGTTCTTCTGTGAGCCGGTGATCGGCGCCGGCGGCGTGCGGCCGGCACCGGAGGGCTACCTCAAGGAGGCACGGCGGATCGTCTCCGACGCCGGCGCCCTCTTCATCGCCGACGAGGTGGTCACCGGGTTCTGCAGGGCGGGCGACTGGTTCGCCTCGAATCGGTTCTCTCTCGAGCCCGACCTGATCACCTTCGCCAAGGGAGTGACATCCGGCTACCTCCCGATGGGCGGGGTGATCACATCGCCGCGCGTGTCTGCCCCCTTCTTCGCCGACGGCGGTCCGATGCTCCGCCACGGGTACACCTACTCGGGGCACCCGACGGTGGCGGCGGCGGCGATGGCGAACCTGGACATCCTCGAACGCGAAGGGCTGGCCGGCCGCGCCCTCGAGCTGGAAGGCACGCTCGTCGAAGGCCTCGAGTCGTTGACCGACCACCCCCTCGTCGGCGGTCACCGCTCCGGGGTGGGTTTCCTCGGGGCGCTGGTGCTCGCCCCCGACGCCCTCGCTCGGGACGCCGACCTTCCCGTCAAGGCCTTCCTGGCGGCTCGCGCCGCGGGGGTGATCTGCCGGCCGATCGGCGGGGACGGCCTGCAGGTGTCACCGCCCCTCTCCATCACCGACGCCGAGTTCGACCAGCTGATCGCCCTGTTGCGGAGAGGCCTCGACGCGCTACCAGTTGGAAGGTGACGGACGAGCCTATTGGCGTACCCTCTCAGTCGAACCAGTACGACGCCGGGTCGCCGTGGCCGGTCGTCTCCGGGAGATCCATCGCCTCGCTGATCAGGCGGTGGACGAGCACGCTCATGCTCACTCCCTCGGCGCGGGCACGGCTGCGGAGGACGCGGACCAGGTGGACCGGGAGCCGGGCGTCGAGACGCTCCCTCGGCTCCGTCCAATCGGGAGCTACCGGCTGACCCCAATCGGCGAGTTCGTACATGGCCTCCCGCATCCGAATTCCACTGATGTGATTCGGTCCCTCGGCACGAACCGTACCCACTCAGCGCGCGCGACTCAAGGATTTCGGTGACCCTCCGCGCGCATGGACACCTCGACGGCGCCGGGTCCGGCTTACCCTGGCCGGCATGGAGACTCGACCGCTCGGTCCGTTCGCCGTGTCGGTGATCGGTCTGGGCTGCAACAACTTCGGCAGGCGCCTCGATCGGGCACAAACGGCGGTGGTGGTCGGGGCGGCCTTGGAAGCCGGGATCACCCTCTTCGACACCGCCGACGTCTACGGCGACGGGGCTTCGGAGGAGTACCTCGGGACGGCCCTGGGCACCAGACGCGACACCGTGGTGGTCGCCACCAAGTTCGGGATGGACATGCCGACAGGCTCGGGAGCGTCGGCGGCGTGGATCGAGCGAGCCGTCGAAGACAGCCTCCGGCGCCTCGGGACCGACCGCATCGACCTGTATCAGATGCACCGCCCCGACCCGACCACGCCGATCGAGGAGACCCTGGACGCCCTCGGCCGGCTCGTCGCCGCCGGGAAGGTGCGGGCAGTCGGCTGCTCGAATGTGACCGCCGAAGGGATCGAGGCGTCGCTCGCCGCGAGCGGCACCGGAGCGCGCCCCGCCTGGGTGAGCGTCCAGAACCAATACAGCCTGCTTCATCGCCAGCCCGAGGACGACGGTGTGCTGCAGGCGTGCACCGAACGAGGCCTGCGCCTGCTTCCCTTCTTTCCCCTCGCCTCGGGGATGCTCACCGGGAAGTACCACCCCGGGGAGCCCGCCCCGCAGGGATCCCGCCTCGCCGGGCTTCCCCCGGAGAGGTCCTCCCGGTTCCTCAACGACGCCTCGCTCGGCGCGGTGTCCCGCCTGACCGCCTTCGCCGAGGAGCGCGGGCACACTCTCCTGGAACTCGCCTTCGGCTACCTGCTCTCGTCCCCGGCCGTCCCCTCGGTGATCGCCGGAGCCACCAGACCCGCCCAGATCGCCGCCAACACCGGGGCCAGGGGGTGGCGCATGACGGCTGACGAGGTGACCGAGGCGAGGAGACTGGCCGCCTAGACGCCGGGCCCGGCGCTTGCTCGCGGTCGGGCAACCTACCCAGGGGCGGCGGATAGAGCACCGCAAGCCTCCGGGCCGGGCCGCGGCCATGGCGACCCGGCCCGCCGAGAGGAGCCGGTGTCAGATGAAGATGATCTGGGCGCCCGCGCTGAGCTCCATGAACTCGGTGGCGCCGATGATCCCCTCGACCCCATCGAAGAGGTCACCGATCTCGAGCTTCATCATGTCGGAGGACATCTTGCACGCCCAGAGATGGGCACCGCTGTCCACCAGGGTGCGGAGGAACTCGGGGATCTCGGGGAACCCGAGCTTGGCGATCTCCTTCTTCATCATGTACGTCGCCATGGTGGTCATCCCGGGCAGCGGCCCGATCGCCTGCGGCATGTGCATCGCCGTGTTTCCGACCGGCGTCGCCTTGAGGTGATCCATTCGCTTGCTCGTGATCATGTCGAGGCCCCAGAACGTGAAGAACACGTGGGTCTCGATGCCTTCGCCCAGGGCCGCGTTGGCGAGCACCATCCCGGGGTACGCCATGTCGAGCGTGCCCTTCGAGCAGATGATGCAGATCTTCCGGTCGGTCTCATCGTCGGCGAACGATGGCTTCGGCACCGGCTGGGTGGTGATGGTGGTCATGATTCTCCTCTCCTGCCCCTGTCCTCAGATGCAGCCCTTGGGCTTCGGCAGCCCCGAGACGTACGCCATCTTCTTGCCCGGCTTCTTCGGAAACAGCTCGAACAGGCGCTTGGTGGCGATGTCGATGTTGGAGGTCACCCGGCGCAGCGTCGCGGTCTCCCCCTCCGTGGCGAAGTCACTACGCAGGAACCGGATGACGCTCCAATGGTCGGGCGTGAGCTCGTCGATGCCGACGGCCTTGGCGAGCAGGGGTGCCAGATCCTCGTTCCACTCGGCCGGGTCCGTCAGGAACCCTTCCTCGTCCACGTGGACCTCGCGGCCTGCGATCAGTGCGGTGGTCATGTCCTGGCCTCCTCTCGTGTGATGGCCTCTTCGGGCACACCCGTGGCCGCCAGCCCCCGAACCAGGGACAGCGCCCGGTGCAACCCGAGCTTCACTTCTGGATCTCGCAGTTCCCTCATCAGCCCGAAGAGGGATACCTTCTGCGGCTCTTCTTCTTCGCGCATCGCCCGGGCGGTGGTCTGCAGCATCCGCATGACCTCGGGCTGGGTCATCTCCTTGACCGTCTCCAGGATCAGCACGATGTTGTCACCGAGCAGGCGGAGGTCTTCCTCGTCGAACGAGGTGACGATCCGGTCGAGCACGCCGGCAAGTCCGGCGACGAAGGTGAAGTACCCCCGCCGGCCCAGGTCGTCGAGCCGATTGATCAGGGACTCGAACACGACGCCGCCCACGTCACCCGCCTCGCCGGCCAGCTCGCCGAGGGACACCAGCGTGCCGACCGACTTCTCGAGCCGCGGGGCCTCCTGCGCCAGCCTGGCCACCAATGCCAGCACGGACGGGGCGTCGATCCGGATCGCATCGAGCCACTCGATGGAGCGCTCCACCGCGGTCGACGCCACCGGCCCGAAGTCGGCCCGGAAGTCGGACCACGCCTCCCTCGCCCGCCGTTCCTCGTCGAGGCCGGCGACCAGCACGTCCACCCGGGAGGTCAGCTCCTCGATCCTGGCGAGAAGCACGTCGGTGTCGGCATGGGTGAGCGTGGTCATGACGCCTCCTTGCCGGCGAGGAGCATCCGGCTGGGGAGCGGCAGATCCTTGCCTCGGAGCAGGATGTTCCAGTAGGTCCATCGGAACATCAACTTGCCCCAGTGGTTCATCTCCGTCTCCTCGAGCAGCGTGAACGGCCCGATTCCGGGGAAGGGGAACTTGCCGGGCAGGGGCTCGGTGGTGTAGTTGAAGTCGATCAGCATCGCCTTGCCGAACCCCGACTCGATGAAGCAGTTGGCGTGGCCGTCGAACTCCTCCAGAGGCGGGAGCCCCCTGACGCCCCTGAGGAAGTTGGCGGTGAACACCTCGGAGGCGAAGTGGGCGACGGAACCGGCCTTGGATGTGCCCAGCTCGGCGGCGTCCCCTACGGCGAACACGTTCTCGTGCCCCTTGGGCGAGAAGGTTCGGTGATCCACCGGGATGTGGTTCAGCTCGTCCCCGAGCCCGGAGTTGGCCACGAAGTCGGCCCCCATGTTCACCGGGATCGTCACCAGCAGGTCGAAAGGGATCTCGCGTTCGTCGTACGAGACCACGACGCCGGCGTCGGCGTCGACGCGCTCGGTGTAGAAGTCGGTTTCGAGGCCGATCTTCCTCTCATCGAGGAGATGGCCGAGCCGCCGTGACGACACCGGCTTGGTGAAGGCGCCGGAGAGCGGCGTGACGTACACCACTTCGGCGCGATCGCGCATGCCGCGCTCCTGCAGCCACCAGTCCGTCATGAACACGAACTCGAGGGGGGCCACCGGGCACTTGAACGGCAGCTCCATCACGTCGACCACGATGCGCCCGCCGTCCCAGCGATCCATCCGGTCGGCGAGGGCGGTTGCGCCCTCCAGGGTGTAGAAGTCGTGGACCGTCTCCCGCCAGGCGTCACCGAGAATCCCGGGCGTCTGCTCCGGCCTCGGCTGGGTGCCGGTGGCGATGATCAGGTAGTCGTAATCGAGGATGCTGCCGTTGACGTGCACCTTCTGGGCCGCGGTGTCGACGACCTCGATGGGCGCCACGATCAGCCGCACGCCCGGCGGGATGAAGTCCCGCCGGCGCCGGACGACGTCTTCGGGGCGGTACATCCCGAACGGGATGAAGAGCAACCCGGGCTGGTAGACGTGGGTCTCGTCCTGGTCGACGATCGTGATGTCCCACTCATCGGGATCGAGCCGCGGCCGGAGCCGGTTCACGGCCATCGTGCCCGCCAGCCCCGCGCCGAGGACCACGAGTTTCTTCACTTGTTGCTCCTTGTGTCAGCGAGGCCGGCGATGGCGGCGAGCGTTCCCGCGTGCTGCACCCGCTCCTCGGCCAGGTTCGATATCAGGCCCGCAACCCTCGGCAGCACGCTCAGGATGCGCCCCTTGTGCGCCTCCTCGACCCGATAGACCTCGTCGATGTGCTCGGCGACTCGTCTCGGATCGACATCGAGCGTCGTGGCGATCGTGCGGATCTCCGCCTCGCCCGGCGGCCAGTCGTCGCGTGCGATGCCGCCGGCGATGACCATGCCGAGGAGGGCGGACCCCCCGCGCACGAAGGCTCGGGCGCAGAGGAAGCCGAAGTCGCTCGGCCCGAATCGTGGCACGAGGTCGGGAGCCGCCCCGTACCGCGCCCATGAGGCCATGCATCGGGCCTGGACCGCGGGTTCCACCGAGACGGCGCTGAACAGTCCACAGGGGTTGGCGACCGCCGTCAGCGGCCTGCCCTCCATGTCGGTGAGAATGGCCATGATCCCCAGGGCCTCGGCGACGACGTCGATGACGCCCTGCGCCACCTGAGGGGTGAGGACGTCGGCGAGGTGGCCCGGGTCCCGTGGCTCCCGGGCGGAGGCGGAGGCGACGTCGCCGCCGAGCCAAGCGACGACCCCTTCGGCCGGGAACCGCCACTGGCGGCCGACCTTGACCGCCGGGATCCTTCCCTCTTCGGCCATCCGGTAGATCGTCGACTTGTCGACCCGGACGAGGTCCTGGAGGTCCTTCGTCGTGAGGTAGGTCATCGGATCGCTCCTGCGGGCTGGTGCCTCTCGTGCATCTCCTGCACCGTACGGATGCAGCAGGTGCCGGCATCAGGGCCGAACGTCCTGCATGAGCGGGCAGAGTGCCCGATGCGAGGGAAGGGGCCGTCGGCCGCCGGGGCCGCCCGGACCCTAAGAGGGTGCGCGAATAGGTCACAGGTCCCATCACGTTTCGGCTTGCCGCCAAGCCGAAACGTGATCCCGGGGCGAGCCTATTCGCGCACCCTCTAAACCACTTCGAAGAGGCCGGCGGCTCCCATGCCGCCACCGATGCACATGGTGCAGACCACGTAGCGGGCGCCTCGGCGCTTGCCCTCGATGAGCGCGTGGCCGACCATCCGGCTCCCGCTCATGCCGTAGGGGTGCCCGATGGAGATGGCCCCGCCGTCGACATTGAGGATCTCATCGGGAATCGCCAAGCGGTCCCGGCAATACACCACCTGCACGGCGAAGGCCTCGTTGAGCTCCCACAACCCGACGTCCTCGAGTTTCAGGCCGGTGCGTTCGAGCAGCTTGGGCACGGCGAACACCGGGCCGATCCCCATCTCGTCGGGCGCGCAGCCGGCGACCGCGATGCCGCGGTAGTACCCGAGCGGGGTCAGGCCTCGCGTGACGGCGAGGTCCGCCGACATCACGACGCACGCCGACGCCCCGTCGGACAACTGGCTGGCGTTGCCGGCCGTAACGGTGCCTCCGAGGACCGGCGCGAGACCGGCCAGGACGTCGAGTGTGGTCTCGGGCCGGTTTCCCTCGTCCCGATCCAGCGTCACCTCGACCGGAGTCTCTGCTCCGGTGTCGCGGTCCTTGACGACCTTGGTGGTCTTGACCGGGATGATCTCGCCGTCGAACCGACCCGCCTGCTGGGCGGCGGCGGTGCGTTGCTGGCTTTGCAGGGCGTAGGCGTCCTGGGTTTCGCGGGAGATCGAATACCGCTCGGCCACCACCTCGGCCGTGTGCAGCATCGGCATGTACATGTTCGGCTGCAGCTCGAGCAGCGCCGGATCCATCGCCCGGAACTGGTTCATCTGCTGGTTCTGGACCAGGCTGATCGACTCCAGCCCGCCGGCGACGACGACCGACATGCCATCGACGATCACCTGCTTGGCGGCGATGGCGATGGCCATCATCCCCGACGAACACTGGCGGTCGACCGTCATCCCGCTCACGGTGTCGGGCAGCCCTGCGGCGAGCGCCGCCTGACGGGCGACGTTGAAGCCGGTGGTCCCCTGCGTCAAGGCATTGCCCATCACCACGTCGTCCGGCTCGGCAGGCTCCACCGCCGCCTTCTCCAGGGCGGCGCGGATGGCGTGTGCGGCCAGTGAGGGCCCCTCGAGGTTGTTGAATGCCCCGCGGTAGGCGCGGCCGATGGGCGTCCGGGCCGTCGAGACGATGACCGCTTCCTTCATGGCTGCCCTCCTGGTGTCGGGGGAAGGATGCGGTGCCCGGCGCCCCCCGTCAACCCGAGACCGGCGTCCGAGGGTCGCCATGACGCCGGGGTGCCGCTCGTCCCAGGGTGCGCAGCCGCCGCCCGACACGCGAACCGATCGAAAATGCGCCGCCGATTGCTCCCGGCGCGAAACCCTCGATCCGCACGATGTCCCGGCACGTCGTCGTCCACTCCAGCTTCCACGGTTCCGCTCCCCCGGCGAACTCGTAGGCCACCAGCCCCTGATCGAACGCTCGCTCGATCGCCGCCGAACGCAGCAGGGATCCCGGCGAGTACCGCGACCATGCCGGCGAGTACCCGGTCTTGAGGAGCCATTCGGTGCCGTGGGCGGCCATCGACAGGTCGAAGGCGATGGCGATGCCGGCGACCCGCAGGAACGACAGGCGCAGGATCCCCGCCTCGGCCGCCCAGTGCCCCGCCTGCCGGTAGAACCGATCGGTGGCGGGCGCCGACCCGATCGCGGTGCCGGCAGATCCCTTCCACCCGGAACCCTCGACGGCGAAGCCCTCGTCGAGGGACGCGTCGAGCCCCGCCGATCCGTCGGCGACCTCGATGACGACTGTGCCTTCCTCCTCGAGCCGCCGCCGGCGCCGGCCCAGCTCCCTGAGCTTGCGAGCGCCGAGCCCCGCCTCGTAGGCAGATCGTCCCGCGCCGAGGTCGATGAAAGGCGACCGCATCCGAATCCGCTCCCGGGCCGTGAATCCCCGCTCGGCGAGGGCGCTGCGGAACGCCGCGGCCGTAGGGGCCGATGCGTCGCAGAAGTCCATGGTCAACCGCCGGCGACCCGTGATCGCCGCCGCCGTCAGTTCGCGCAGATCGGCATCCTCGCGAGCGACCGCCTGGAACACCGGGACGTGCCAATCTGCGGCGACGGCCAAGCCCCCGATTTGCGAAACCATGGGGAGGATGCCGGTCAGCGCCCCGTTGCGCCGGGTCTGGAGCACCTCGAGCCGGCGCCCGGCCATGGCCGCCCAGGCCTGCACCCATCCGGGTCGGGAGAACGGCGGAGCGCCGACGTCACGAGCGAGAAGGTCCCACTCGGGGACCGGATCGGGGTGGGCGACGCCGCCACCGGCGGCGAGAGGGGGCGCGGTGACCATCGACTCAACAAGTCGGCCGTTCCTGGGGCGCCCCTGAGGATTTCCCGGGGGAGAGGGTACGCGAATGGGTCGCCGGTCCTCCCCGGGGCGAGCCTATTCGCGACCCTCTGAGGCGTAGAGTGCGGTCTGTGAGCGCACCGCGCCGGCTGGCTGCTGCCGCCCTCGTCCTCTCGATGATCGCCGCGGCGTGCGATGCCGCCGCCCCGGCGACCACCACCACGTCGTCGACCACCAGCACCCCGGTGGCCACCACCCTCGGGGACCGCCT
>JAZDHM010000296.1:0-7346 GCA_043805935.1 Actinomycetota bacterium | reverse complement strand
ATCGGTGAACGAATCTCGATCCGTGGCACAATAGCCCGGGTCCCAGATAGGCTCCCATCGGGCCCGAATCCTCATGGACGACGACGACATCGAAACCTTCGACGACCTCTTCGAGCCGTTCGGGCTCCAGGGGGACACGCGCAAGCCGTCGCAGCCTCAGAGGCGGACGGCTCGAGAGACAGTGCCCGTCCGGTCCTCCGACGCTCCCCGCGGCGCCAATCAGGGTCGGGGCGGCGGGCTGGTGGCCTGCGCCTCCTGCGGCAGTCCCAACGACCCGGCCAATCGGCATTGCGACAAGTGCGGGGCACGACTGGTCCGCGGCCAGATGCCCGTCGCCCCTCAGCCGATGCTGCGGACCACCGCCGGGGCTCGGGCGCTGATCGTGCTCGCCACGGTCGTGCTCGCCGTGGCCATCCTCGCCCTCGTCTTCAACGTGTTCGGCGGTGGCGGCGACACCGTCGAGTCGACCAGCACGACGGGGGGAACCACCCTGGCGGTGTCCCCGATCATCGAGTTGGCGCCGATCAGGGTGGAATGCACCTCCGAGCTCACCTCGTTCCCGTGCACCGCCCTGACCGACGGAGAGCCGACCACCTCGTGGAATGCCACCGACGGCGGGGTTGGTGTAACGATCACGTTCTTTTTCGCGCCGGCGGTGCAGATCACCGAGATGCAGATCGAGAACCTCGACGACCAGGGCCGGTTCCTCCGCAACGCCCGGATGAAGGGAATCGAGGTGACGGTCGACGACCTGACCCAGCTCACCGTGTTCACCCTGGCCGACAGCAACGACGAGCCGCAGCGGGTGGACATCCGCAGCCTGCACACCTCGAGCCTCATCATTCGCATCACCAGCGCCTACCCCGGCCAGTCGTACGAAGGCCAGGAGGCCTTCCCCGAACTGGCCGCCCAGGACATCACGTTCTACGGACGCCCGACGCCGGGGGAATGATCGAAGCGCAAAGCACAATGCGCCGGACGCGTCGGCGGGTTGCTGGTTGGTTGACGGCCGCATCTCATCGCGCCCCCGCTGCCCGGCGGTGCAAGCCTGCGAGTTGTTGCCCTCTCCGCTCGGCCTCCGGCCTCGCGCCTCCCCCACGAAGTGGGGGAGGCAGATACCCAGCGCGCCTCTTGCTGGTAGCTGGCAGCGGGCAGCGGCGCCCGAAGGGCGCCTACTCCTTCACGTACGGCTGGCCGTCGGCGGCCGGCGGCCGGGCCTTGCCCACCACCCCGGCCACCACGATGATCGTGGCCAGGTACGGCGCCATGGCGAGGAACTCCGAAGGGATCGGCACCTGGAGGATCGCCAGCTTGCCCTGGATGGCGTCGGCGAAGCCGAAGACGAGGGCGGCGGACATCGCCCCGATCGGATGCCAGCGACCGAAGATCATCGCGGCGAGGCCGACGAATCCCCGCCCGGCGGTCATGTTCTCGTCGAACCGGCCCACCGAGCCCTGGATGAAGAACGCACCACCGAACCCGGCGATGGCCCCACCCATCATCACGTTCATGTATCGGTAGCGATACACGTTGATGCCGAGGGTGTCGGCGGCCTTCGGATGTTCGCCGACGGCCCGGGACCGCAGGCCCCACTTCGTATGGAACAGACCGTAGGTGAGCAATGCCACCAGCCCGAACATCACGAACACGAAGATGCTCTGGTCGAAGAGGATCTGCCCGAAGAACGGGATGTCGCCGAGCAGGGGGATCTTGATCGGGCGGAGCAGGGTGGCGTTGTTGAGGTGCGGGTTCTGGTTGAGGATGCGCTGCGACATGAACGACGTCAGCCCCAGGACGAAGACGTTGATCACCACCCCGACGATGATCTGATCGACCCGATAGCGGACCGCCAGCACCGCCAGCACCCAGGCGAAAGCCACCCCGGTGAGCGTCGCCCCGACGAGGGCCCAGAAGTTGCCGAACTGCGACCCGACGATGGCGGCAACGAAAGCCCCGGCGAGCAGCATCCCCTCGATGGCGATGTTGATGACCGCCACCCGCTCACACATCACGCCGGCCATCGCCCCCATGGCGATGGGAACGCTGCGCTTGACGCTCTCGTCGAGCATCCCGACGAGGCTGAACGACGACCCCGCTGCCGCCCATGCGAGGAAGGCCAGCACGAACAGGACGAAGGCGACGGCGAGCATCACGTTGCTCAGCTTCTTGAAGCCGCGGGTGAGCTGGATGCCCCCCAGGGCCGCAAGCGCGGCGGCGATGACGAACGCCATGCCGGCCGCCGGAACCACCAGGTCAGGGAAGTCCTTGAACCGGTCGGTGGGACGCACCAGCTTGAACGTGGCCGACCCGTCACCCATGCTGCCGAGGCCGAACAACCAGAGCACGACCCCGGCCAACAGCAGATAGGTGACGCCCAGCCGCCTGGCTCGCCGGATCTCGGCGGGGGTCCGAATGACGCTGGCCACCGCGGTCACGTGGACCACCCGGTGGTGAGCCGCTCCGCCTCACGGGCCGTCCTGACCCGGTAGATGGCCCGAATCAGCGCCGGGGCGGCGATGAAGACCACCACCAGCGCCTGGATCACCAGGATCAGGTCGAGGGAGATGTCGGTCTGCACCTGCATCTCCTGGCCGCCGGCAACCAGCGCCCCGAAGAGCAGGCCGGACGCGACGACCCCCCACGGATGCGATCGCCCGAGTAGGGCGAGGGTGATGGCATCGAAGCCGAGGGTCCCGGCGAAACCGGGCGTCCCGCGGTGGAGGACGCCGAGGATCCGGTCCGATCCGGCGAGACCGGCGAGGGCACCGGCCACCGCCATGACCCCGACGATCAGCCAGGTGACGCTCATCCCGGCGTACTTCGCCCCGCGGGGGTTGTAGCCGACGGCGCGGAACTGGTACCCGAGGGTCGTCTTGAAGAGGAGCCAGTACACCCCGTAGGCAGCGAGGAGGGCGACGACGATGCCGAGATGGACCCGTACATCGGTCCGGTCGAGAAAACCCAAGAGGCGAGGCATCTGGGCGGACACGTCTATCGCCTTGGACACCGGGTCGGCGCGGCCCTCCGCCTGGAACCAGCTCGACTTGAGGTAGAAGTCGACGAGCCGCAATGCGATGAAATTCATCATGATGGTGGTGATCACCTCGTGCGCCCCGGTGCGGGCTCGCAGCAAGCCGGGGATCGCCCCATAGATGGCGCCGCCGAGGGCCCCGGCAAGGATGGCCAGCGGGAGATGGACGTAGATGGGTGCGTGCAGGGTGAAGCCGACCCAGAGGGCGAACATGCCTCCGACCAGAAGCTGGCCCTGGGCGCCGATGTTGAACAGACCGGCCCGGAACCCGATCGCCACCGACAGGCCGGCGAGGATCAGCGGGGTCGCCTGCACCAATGTTTCGGAAACCGCGCGCACCGAACCGACCGAGCCCACGAACAGCGCCTTGTAGGCGCCCCAGATCGAGTGCCCCATCTGGCTGAAGGCGGTGCCGGGCTCGGTCCCCAAGAGACGCAAGGCATCGATGTCGGTGACGGCGATGATGAACGCCCCGACGACCATGGCGCTCAGCAGCGCCAGCGCCGGCACCAGGATCGCCGAGCGCCAGTTGGCGCCGACCCCGGTCAGATCCCTGAGGAACGACCCACCCTCGTCGCCCTGGTCGGCGGCGGGGGCGCCCTGAGGCCCTTCGCTCGTGCTCACGGTGTGGCTCCTGCCATATAGAGCCCGACGTCCGCCGGGGTCACCTTGGTGGGATCGAGGTCGGCGACCACTCGCCCGGCGAACATGACCAGCAGGCGGTCGGCCAGCGCCATCACCTCGTCCAGCTCGGTGCTGACGATCACCACCGCGGCGCCGGCGTCCCGCTGGAGGATGATCCGTTCGTGGATGTACTCGATCGAGCCGACGTCGAGGCCGCGGGTGGGCTGTGACGCCACGATGAGACGCACGTCTCGGGAGAACTCCCGGGCCACGATCACCTTCTGCTGATTGCCTCCGGAGAGGTGGGACACCGGGAGGTCGATCGAGGGCGTCCTGATGTCGTACTCCCCCACCAGGTCGGTGGCAGCGGCGGCGGTTGCCTTCCAGTCCATGAACATGCCGTGGGAGAAGGGCTCGGCGTAGTACGAGTCGAGGATCAGGTTTTCGGCGACGGTGAAACCGAGCACCAGCCCGGCCTGCTGGCGGTCCTCGGGCACGTGGGCGACGCCGCGTTGGTGAATGCCCCGCGGGCCCTGCTTGGTGACCTCCTCGCCGAGCACCCGGATCGTCCCCGAGACCGGGTGGCGCATCCCGGTGAGCGCCTCGACCAGCTCGGTCTGGCCGTTGCCCTGCACCCCGGCGATGCCGACGATCTCCCCGGCCCGGGCGGTCATCGTCACGCCGTTGACCTGCGGGTGGTCGCGGTCGTCGAACACCACGAGGTCGTCCACCTCGAGCACCAGGTCGCCGGGCTTGGCGGGCTCTTTGTGGACCACCAGTTCCACCGGGCGGCCCACCATCATCTCCGCCAGGGTGGCCTCGTCTGTCTCCTTCGGGGACCGTTCGCCCACCACCCGGCCCCGCCGGAGCACGGCGATCCGGTCGGAGATCTCCAGGACCTCCTTCAGTTTGTGGGTGATGAAAATGATCGCCTTCCCGGCGTCGCGCAGGCCGCGGAGGATGCCGAAGAACTCCCCGACCTCCTGAGGGGTGAGCACCGCGGTCGGCTCGTCGAACACCAGCACCTGGGCGTCGCGGAACAGCACCTTGATGATCTCGACCCGCTGCTGCACGCCGACCGGGATGTTCTCGATGAGCGCGTCGGGGTCGACCGCCAGGTGGTACTTGGCCGAGATCTCGGTGACGTCCTGTCGCGCCTCACGCATGTTGAGGATCCCCGGCCCCCGGGTCGGTTCGACGCCGAGCACCACGTTCTCGGTGACGGTGAACACCGGCACCAGCATGAAATGCTGGTGGACCATGCCGATCCCGGCGGCGATGGCGTCACCGGGGCTGGTGAAGTTGCGGGGGGTGCCGTCGATCAGGACCTCGCCCTCGTCGGCCGTGTACAGGCCGTAGAGGATGTTCATCAGGGTCGTCTTGCCGGCGCCGTTCTCACCCAGGAGCCCGAGGATCTCGCTGGATCGGACGGTGAGGTCGATGCGGTCGTTGGCGAGCACGCCGGGGAATCTCTTGGTGATGCCCCGCAGCTGCAGTTCCACGGCCCTGGCCCTCCCGGTCCCCGTAGTCGGCGCGGCGCAGACTAGTGGGACGGAATAGGGCCTCGCTCCGGTGGGCGTCGCCCGTCGCCCGCTTTCCGCTTGTCCGCTGTCCGCCGTCCGCTTGCCGCTCCGACGACATCACTTCATCAGGGCAGCGTGCTCGGTTGCTTCTGAGCGGGCAGCGGAAGGCGGATGGCGGGAAGCGGTTGAGCCGGGCTTCGCCCGGCCCAATAAGGAAATCCCCCCGGTTGCCCGGGGGGATTCCTCATCAGTCAGTCCGATCGATCAGCCAGCAGCGGGGGTGACAGGGACCGTGCCGGCGATGATGTCGGCCTTCAACTGCACGAGCTCGGCCGCGAGCTCTGCAGGGACGGCGCTCTCGAAGTTGTGGAACGGAGCGAGGTCAACGCCGCCGTTGGCCAGCGTGCCGAAGTACTCGTTGCCCAGGGCGTGCAGCACCACGACATTGGAGATCGTGTTGAGCACTGCGGCATCCATCTTCTTCTGGATCGAGGTCAGCAGGACGTCCTGCAGCTCGGGAGCCGAGAAGAACATGTCCGCGTCCACACCGATCATCATGACGTTGGCGCCGCCGGCGTTGGCTTCCTGAATCGCAGCACCCGAGCCCAAGCCGACCGGGCCGGCCACGGGCAGGATGATGTCAGCACCCTCGTCCATCAGGTTCTGGGCGAAGGCCCGGCCATCTTCGAGCGAGTCGAAGTTGTTGGTGAACAGGCCGGTGTCAGGGCTCGCCGGGTCCCAACCGAGCACGGTGGTGGTGGTGCCCTTCACCGAGTCGTAGTAGGCGGCACCGTAGAAGAAGCCGTCCATGAACGTGGTGACCGTCGCGATGTTGACCCCACCGAACGTGCCGATGACGTGGCTCGTCGACATTCCAGCCGCCAGATAGCCGGCGAGGAATGCGGCCTCGTTGGTGCTGAAGTTCAGCCCGCGCACGTTGGTCGACGTCTCCGTGAACGGAGCGATCGGCCCGACGCCCGGAATGATCACCGGGTAGTCGACGATGGCGAACAGCTGATCCGCGTTGTCGGCAGCAGCCGCGGCGGTGTCATCGGCGAGCAGGAAGCCCACCGTGATGATCACGTCGCAACCCTGCGCGATGAAGGCGTCGATGTTCGGCCGGTATTGCGTCGCATCAGTCGACTCGAGGAACGCGCTCGTCGTTCCGAGCTGCTCCTCCGCCTGCAACATGCCGTTGTACGCGGTCTCGTTGAAGCTCTTGTCGTCGATGCCGCCGGTGTCCGACACCTGGCAAGCCAGGGCGGCCGGGGCGGCAGCGGTAGTCGTGGTGGCAGCCGTCGTGGTGGTGGCGGCGGTAGTCGTCGCCGCCTGGGTGGTGGATGATCCGGCAGCGGTCGTCGTCGTCGTGTCGTCACCGCACGCCGCTACCACCAAAGCAATCGTCGCCATGAGCGCGACGATGCCGAGGCGTCTCTTCAACATGGGTATTGGCTCCTATGCATAGAGTCTGGTTGACCTCCCCCGTGGGGGAGCCAAGTACGGAGTGTAACAACGGACGGCTTGGGCTGCGCTGGGGTGGGAAGGCCGGTTTTGCGAGGTTTCGTGGGTTTCGCGAATCGGCCGACATAAACGCCTTGTCCGCCCCTTCAGGGGGAGGTGGCGCCGAGCGCAGCGAGGCGACGGAGGGGGTCTGTCCCTCAGGGTTGACGCGTCTGGACCCACGCGTTCGATCTGAGAGACGTACCCCCCTCCCGCCTTCGGCGGACTCCCCCCTGAATGTGATGAAGGGGGTTCTTGGCGTTGGGTGAGGGCCTCCTCTGGGCAACATGGGTGGTCGGTGCCACCAGCCACAAAGGAGGCCCTCGATGTTGCATGTTGGTCTGGATTTGTCTCGGCGTCGTATCGATGTGTGCGTGTTGGATGCCGACGGGGGGCTGGTAGCCGAGTTGCGGGCGCAGCCGGATGCCGATGGGCTGCGGGTGCTGGCCCGACGGTTTCCCGGTGTCGAGGTGCGGGGGGTGGTGGAGTCGATGACCGGCGCCCGGTTCGTCCACGACACCCTCGAGGGGCAGGGGTGGGTGGTGGAGGTCGCCGACGCCGGCCGGGTCAAGGCGTTGGCGCCGTTGACCGCCAAGACCGATCGGATCGATGCCCGGGTGCTGGCGGAGCTGTCGCGTCGGGATCTGATCCCGGGGATCTGGTTGCCG
>JAZDHM010000295.1:0-6704 GCA_043805935.1 Actinomycetota bacterium | reverse complement strand
ACCACCACCGTCCCCGCAGGGAAGATCGGGCTGGTCGGAGCAAACGGCGCCGGCAAGACCACTCTCCTCAAGATCCTCCTCGGCGTGCTCCCCGCCGCCGCCGGGAGCGTCGAAGTCCTCGGGATGGACGTCGCCACTCGCCAGCTCGAGGTCCGCTCGAAGGTCGGGTGGATGCCGGAGGGCGACTGCCTGCCGCCTGATCAGACCGCCGCCGATTTCCTCATCTACGCCGCGGAACTCGGCGGCCTGCCCACCCGGGCGGCGCGTCAGCGGGCCAGCGACGTGCTAGGGCTGGTCGGGCTGCACGAGGAGCGGTTCCGCTACGTCGGTGAGTTCTCCACCGGCATGCGGCAGCGGGCGAAGCTGGCCCAGGCGATCGTCCACGACCCTCAGCTGGTGCTGCTCGACGAACCGACGGCCGGGCTCGACCCGGAGGGCCGCGAGGAGATGCTCGACCTGATTGTTCGGCTCGAAGGGTTCGGGATCAACGCCATCATCTCATCACACGTCCTCACCGACATCGAACGCACCTGTGACTGGGTCGTGATGCTCGACGGTGGCCACGTGTTGCGCTCCGGGCCGATGACCGACCTGTCGACCACCGACGAGCTCGAGTTCGAGGTCATCGGCGACCCGGAGCCGGTCGCGGCGATCCTGCGCCGACTCGGGGGCGTCGTGGAGGTGGAGGGTGCCGAGATCCGGTTCAGACTCGAAGGGGGAGATCCCTTCGCCGCGGTCCGTGACGCCCTGGCCCAGACCGGGGTCCCCGTACGGCGGCTGGGGGCTCGCCGCACCACGCTCGAGGACGTCTTCATGGGGGAGAGCCGGGATGGCTGAGGGCGTCGTCTTCGACCTCGGGTACCGGCCGCACGAGGGACCGCGGCTCGGCAGGAGCGGGGCCAGATGGGCGCTCTATCGCGATGGGATCCGCCGGGTTCTCGGCCTGCGGAGGAGGGCGCGGCGCAAGGTCTTCCCCGTCGTCCTCATGTCGATCGCGGTGATGCCGGCCCTGTTCTTCGTGGCGATCAGCGTGGTCGCCGGGGAGTTCGACGCCGAGTTGACGTTCTTCGACCATGCCCAGTACTTCGAGCTCACCGGGATCATGGCGCTGGTGTTCATCGCCCTCGCCGCCGGGGAGCTGCTCGTCCCCGACCGGGTGCACGGGACGTTGGCGGTGTACGCGTCGCGCCCGCTGACCACGGTCGACTACCTCGTCGGCCGCGCCCTGTCGCTTTTCACGGTCGTCGTCGGGTTCCTCTGGCTCCCCCACCTCGTCCTGTTCCTCGGCAGAGCATGGGTGAGCGGCTTCGGGTCGTACGTCGCCGACAACTGGCCGACGTTGTGGAAGACGCTGCTGGCATCGCTCGTGTACTTCGCCGCCTACGCCCCGCTCGCCCTCCTCATCGCCACCACCTCCAAGCGCGCCGCGTTGGCGTCGGTGCTCTTCCTGGGGATCATCCTCATATCCGGGGGCGCCACGGCCGCACTGGTCGACTCGGGCTTCAACGCCCTCGGCCTGCTGGCCTTGAACCAGCATCCCGGCTACGTCAAGGACTGGATCCTCGGCACCCACTCCCACGACTGGATACCGCAGCAGGCCGGATTCGAGCCGCTCGTGTCGCTGGTCATCATCCTCACCCTCGCCGCCCTGTTCGGCCTGCTGCTCGTGATCCGACAGAAGAAGGCGACGTGACCACCTCGCCCGCCGTCGTCGCCGACGCCACCGTCGAGGTCAACGAAGTCTCCAAGTGGTTCGGGCAGAAGGTCGCGGTCTCGGACGTGTCGTGCTCCTTCGGACCCGGGATCACCGGCCTGCTCGGACCCAACGGTGCCGGCAAGACGACGCTGCTGCGCATGATCTGTGGGCTGCTCCGCCCGTCGGACGGCACGGTGAGCATCTTCGGCATCGATCCGCGTCGCGATCCCGGCGTCTACTCCCGGGCGGCGCTCGTTCCCGAGGAGGATGCGGTGTACCCGTTCCTCACCGCCCGGCAGTTCGTGGCGTACGCCGCCGACCTCGCCGGGGCCCCCCGGGCGAGCGTCGACGAGTCGATCACGTTGGTCGACCTCCAGGCGGCGGCCGATCGGCCGATCTCGGGGTTCAGCAAGGGGATGCGCCAGCGCGCCAAGGTGGCGGCCGCCCTCGTCACCACGCCCGACGTGCTCATCCTCGACGAGCCCCTCAACGGCACCGACCCGGTGCAGCGGGCCCATCTCATCGGAATCTTCCGCCGGATGGCGGACTCGGGCAAGACCGTCATCGTCTCGTCCCACGTGCTCGCTGAGGTGGAGCGGATGGCCGACCGGGTGCTGGCGGTCGTGGACGGCCGGCTGGCGGCTGCGGGCGACATCACGGCCATACGCCATGCCATGGCCGACATCCCCTACCGAGTCCGCATCGAGGTGGACGAGCCGAGGCGGATGGCGGCGCTGCTCCTCGAGACCGACATCGTCTCCTCCGTCACCGTGGCGGGCGTGATTCTCCACGTGGAAACCTCCGACCTGGGAGCCCTCGGGGTGCGGGTGCCCCGCATCGCCAAGGACGTAGATGCCAGGCTCACCGCCTTCGAGCCCGAGGACGAGTCGCTGGAGAGCGTCTTCCGCTACCTGGTGCGCCGACGATGAGGGGCGTCCTCTCCATCGTGCGGGTCAGCCTCCGTCAGGCCGTCGGGGGGAAGCGGATCATCGCCCTCGGCCTGGTCGGTGTGATTCCGGCGATCGTGATGTGGCTGGCGTCCCAGCACCTCACCGAGCGGGCCGCCTTCCAGCGATTCCACGAGGCTCCGATGCCGATCCTGTTCCTCATGGTGCTGCCGATCTGCGCCCTGGTCATCGGATCGGGGGCGATGGGCGACGAGCGGCGCGATGGGACCCTGTCGTTCCTGCTCCTGCGGCCGATCCCCCGCTGGATGATCGTGGCGGCCAAGTTCTTCGCCGCCTGGCTCGCCGCCACCGGGATCGTGGCGCTGTCGGGCATCGCCGCTTCGGTGGCCCTCGGCGCCCGCAGCGGTGACTACGGGACGATCGGGCCGGTGGTGATCTCGGTGGCGATCTCGACGGCGGCCTACGTCGCGGTGTTCATGCTCCTCGGCCACCTCACGTCCCGCGCCGTCCTCATCGGGCTCGTCTACGTGTTCATCTGGGAATCGAGCATCACCTTCGCCGCGCCCGCGCTGGCCAACGCCTCGTTGTTCCGCATCGGCCTCACCGCCTACGCCTCGATGGTGGCCGTCCCCTCCGACTTCGGCGAGGTACTGGGCAATCTCGCCCCGGGGACCTGGGGGGCGGTGGCCAAGGCCGTCGGGATCACCGGCCTCGCCGTGTGGGCGCTCGCCTCGATGCTGCGCCACCGCGACACGGTCAGCGAGTGAGGCAAGACGCAATGCGCGATACGCGATGCGCCGACGACCACGTCGCATTCCGCTCCGTCGAATCGCGAGGGTCGACTTGCGAATCGTGTGTCATTACCTGCACGGGTCTCATCTGCTGATCGCATTACCTTGACCCCGTGACCCAGCCGAACGGCCACTCCCTGTACCGCCGCATGGGCACGGCGGCGGCGATCGTCGCCGGCGGCGTGCTGGTGTCTCGCCTGCTCGGCCTGGTGCGCCAGATCGTCTTCGCCGGGCTGCTCGGTGCGGGTGCCACCGGCGACGAGTACTTCGTCGCCTTCCTGATCCCCGATCTCCTCAACTACCTGCTCGCCGGCGCCTACATGGCGATCACCCTGATCCCGATCCTCACGCGCCGGTTCGCCGCCGGCGACGAGGCCGACGCCAGACGAGCCTTCTGGGCGGTGACCCGGCCGCTCGCCATTGGCATCGCCGTGCTCGTCGTCGTCGCCATGCCTCTCGTGGCGCCGATCCTGCGTGCCGTCGAACCAGGTTTCACCGACGCTCAGGTGGCGAATGCCGCCCGCCTCACCCGGATCGTCCTCCCCGCCCAGATGTTCTTCATCCTCGGGCAGCTGTTCACCGCATGGCAGTTCTCCCGCGAGAAGTTCCTCATCCCGACCCTCGGCCCGATCGTCTACAACCTCGGGATCATCGCCGGGGGCCTGATCGGGGGGGTCGGCCGGTCGAACCCGAGTGCCGACGGGTTCGCCTGGGGGGCATTGTGCGGGGCGTTCGGAGGGATATTCGTGCTGCAGTGGTGGGGCGCCCACCGGGAGGGACTGCGGCTACCCGGCGAACCGATTCGGCGGCACCCGGCCGTGCGCCGGTATTTCGCCCTGGCGATCCCGTTGATGCTCGGCCAGTCCCTCGTCGTGCTCGACGAGCAGCTGGGGCGGACGTTCGGGTCGCTCCACAACGACGGCGGCGTCTCCTGGCTCACCTTTGGGCGCCAAACGATGCTCGTGCCGGTGGGGGTGATCGCCCAGGCTGCCGGCGTGGCCGCCTACCCCTTCCTCGCCCGGCTGGTGGCCGAAGGCAAGCATGCCGAGATGGCCCGTGCGATCGGACGGGCGATCCGCTACGTCGTGGTTCTCAGCCTGGCCGCTGCTGCCGCCCTCATCGCCCTCTCGGTGCCGGTGGTGCGGGCGCTGTACGAGCGAGGATCGTTCGACGCCACCGACACGCTCGTCACCGCCGGGACCGTCATCCTGTTCGCCCTGGGCATCCCCATGTGGGGCGTCCAGCAGATCCTTGCCCGGGGTTTCTTCGCCAGAGAGGAGATGTGGACCCCGGTGGTCGCCGGGACACTCGCCACCGTGGCCGCGGTGCCGATCTACTGGGCGCTCAACCGGGCGCTCGGGGTCGACGGCCTGGCCCTCGCCTCGAGCGTCTCGATCACCCTGTACACCGCGGCGCTCGCCGTGGCCTGGTACCGCAGGACCGACCGAGCCGAGCTGCGCCCGGTGGCGCGCACCGCAGGCCTGACCCTGCCGTTCGCCGCCGCAGGCGGAGCGGCGGGCTGGGTGGCGGCCACCCTGCTCCTCGATCGGCTCGGGGCCGAGGGATTCCTTCCCAACGTCATCGCGGCCGCCGCCGGCGGCTTGCTCGTGGTGGTGGTGGCGCTCGGCCTGCCGGCGGTGCGGCGCGACCTGCGGCGCCCCTGATCGCCCGAACGCGCCGGAGCGGCGCCAGAGCGCCGCTCCGTCAGTTGCCCTACTCCGCCATACGGCTAGGTCCGTGGCCAGCGCCCCGGACGGGGGAGATCGTAGCGATGAGCGATGAGCCATGAGCCAGCCCTCTTGCTCAAAGCTCAAACCTCATTTCTTCGTCGCCTCGAACACCTTGGCGATCTCAGCAATGAGGGCAAGCAGCTCGTCGCCGACCGCCGGATCCATCGACTTCTTGGTGTCGCCGGCCTTCTTGGTGGCCCGCCAGAACAGGTCGTGGAGCTGGGGGAACTTCTCCAGGTGCGGCGGCTTGAAGTAGTCGGTCCACAGCACCCACAGGTGGTGCTTGGCCATCTCCGCCCGCTGCTCCTTGATGATCACGCAGCGCTGACGGAACACCTCGTCGGTCGACTCCTGGTACTTCTGCATGATCGCCCTGACCGATTCAGCCTCGATCCGGGCCTGAGCGGGGTCGTACACGCCGCACATCAGGTCGCAGTGAGCGTGAGCGACGCGTCGCGGCTTGGGAAACGCCATCGTTGGCTCTCCTCTTGTCGTCGGGGCGCTCACCCTACACTCGCCCCCCATCCAAGCCGGAGGCAGCCGCGACCCGGGCGCCACGCATCACCGCCGCCCTCTGGAGAGTGGCGGTCGCCGCCCTGACCCTCCGCCTCCGCCGGTACGAGATCGCCGAGGAGAGCATGTCGCCCACCCTCTCGCCGGGGGACCGGGTGCTGGCCACGCGCCACCCGCACCGGGTGAAGCCGGGCGACGTGGTGGTGTTCGAACTCCGGCCCGGGTTCGACGTCGTCAAGCGCGTGGCCGTCCCTCCCCCCGGGGTGGACGGGGTGTGGGTGCTGGGGGACAACCCGGGTGCCGGGAGCGTCGACAGCCGAACCCTGGGGCCGATCGCCCCCGAACGGATCGAGGCACGGGTGGAGATGCGCTCCCGGCCGCGTCCGATCCGGGCAGTCGGCCGAGACGTACCATCGCCGCGATGAACTGGCCCCGGACCCTCCTGAGGGCGCTCGGCACCCGGCTCCCGTACCTCGACGGAGCCATGAGCGTCCCCGGGCTCACGGGACCGATCACCATCCGGCGCGACCGGTTCGGCGTGCCGTACGTCGGGGCGGAGGGTGATGCCGACGCCTGGTTCGGCCTGGGGTTCTGCCAGGGTCAGGATCGCTCCTTCCAGCTGGAGACCAGGGTGAGAGTGGTCCGCGGCACCCTGGCGGCCCTGATCGGCGCCGATGGGCTGAAGATCGACGAGCTCAGCCGCCGCATCGGTTTCCACCGCCATGGGCTGCGGTGCGCCGAGCGGCTGGCGCCGGAGCACCTGGCGTGCTTCGAGGCCTTCGCCGCCGGGGTACGGGCGGGTGTCGAGCGGGGCGGCGGGGCGAAGGCGCACGAGTTCACGCTGCTTCGTTCCCGGCCGGCGCTCTTCGAGGCGGCGGACGCCCTCGGTTTCCTCGCCTTCCAGGCGTTTGCCCTGGCGTCCAACTGGGATGTCGAGCTGGCGCGGCTGCGCGTCCTGGCTCTCGACGGCCCCGATGCGGTCGCCGCCCTCCATCCGCCCTACCCCGATGGCCAGCCGGTCTCCGACCGTCCCGGGGAGGCGGCGGGACGGGTGGTCGACGCCCTC
>JAZDHM010000294.1:0-2414 GCA_043805935.1 Actinomycetota bacterium | reverse complement strand
TGTTCGGTGATGGCGCCGCTGTTGATCGCCCTGGCGAAGAAGTTCAGCAGTCCCTGCCCGGTAGCCGCGTCGTCGAACACGTCGCCGATGAGCGTCGCCTGGGTCGCCTTTTCGACGAAGTTGCGCAGTCGATCGGCGGCGAGCCCCATGCTCTCCAGGAAGAATGTCTGGACGGCGGCGTAGCGGGTGACCAGTTGGGCGGGGTGGAGGTCCCAGCCCTGGTAGAAGCCGTGCATGAGGGAGTGGCGGATCTCGTCGAAGTGGACTCGCCACGCGTGATGGACCGCCCGCCGATTGTCGGCCGTCTGGGCGGCGGTGAGGCCGTCGCCCTTGTGGATCGAGACCGGCATGACGTTGGTGGCGCCGTCCGACATCCACACCCCGGTGCCGGCCAGGGCCACCTGCATCACGTGGCGGGCGAAGTCGCACGCCGGGTGGGTCATACCCTGATACGCGGCGGTGATCTGGCACGAGGCCGTGTAGTCGTAGGTCCCGAAGTGGGCGGCGACACACCGCGGCCCGACCGCCTTCACCAGTCGCGCCACATTGACCCGTCCCTCCTCGTCGAAGATCGACCGGGTGATCTCGATCATGAGCTCGGCCTTCAGCGACTCACCCGGAAGGCCGAGGCGGTCTTCAAGCACCCCCAGCGACTCGCCGAACACGGCGGCCTGCTCGACCGACACCACCTTGGGGAGGGTGACGTGGAACCGACCCGGCAGCCTTCCCCTGGAACGGGTCGCCAGCCGGGTCACAAACAGATCGAGAGTCCGGAACGCCCGCCGCCTCAGCTCGGGGCTGAGCTGCTTGATCCGGATCCCGATGAACGGCGGGAGGGTTGCCTGCTCCTGCCCGGCGAACACCTCGTCGGCGGCCTCGAGCGCGGCGCGGTCCTCTTCCGGGTCGGGACGGATGCCGAACCCGTCCTCGAAGTCGATGCGGAAGTCTTCGACCGGCTCGCGACCCAGCTTCTCCACCACCCGGGGGTACGACGCTGCTACGAATGGGTCTTCCGGATCACGGCCGATCGCCGTCGCCAACGAGGCGGCGTCAGGGGCGTACCGCTCGACCGCCTCCAGGGCCACCGCACCGAGCCGGGCGGCCGTGTCGGAGCGGAAGATCTGGGCGCCGCCGTAGACGGTGTGCACCGGCTGGCGGGTGCCACCCTCGCCGGGGAACGCCGAGGTGGCGTCGAGAGCGGCGTCCAGGCGGGTGGCGTAGCCGTCGAGGAGCTTCGTGGAGAGGGTCGGGTCCATGGGAGGAGGAACGCTACCCGCTACCCGCCACCGGCAGTCAAGACCAGCAGAAACACGCCTGGGCATCCACCGTGCGAGTTCGCTCGTCGCGGCCAACCGGAGCAAGGCCGATTCAACATACTCGCTCGATCTCGCAGGAGGGAGGGACGGTGCCGGAGCCTCGTACCCATCTGCCCAAGGGGCTCCCCCAGCCTCTCGTGGACTTCGCCCGCTGCAAGACCGACCGTGTCGACATCGCGCCGGGAGAGCTCGGCTGGCTGCCCAAGCCCAAGAGTGAATTCATCCCCGACGTTGCGGCTTCGTACAGTCCTGGCAGGGGAGAGCGGGCATCACCACCGGAGCCCTGGTCTTGGGGGCTGCCGCGTTCTACCTGTTCACCAACGGGGACGACACCCCCCGCCTCCGGCGACGTCGACTTCCTCATGGAACACCTCCACCCAGCAGTCTTCAGCCTCTACGACGAGACCGTGTGCCGGTCGTTCGTGGAGCGGGAGATACTGCCGTTGACCGACTACCGGTTGACGGGAGACGTCACCGGACCCACGACCGTCACCATCGGGGGTCAGCAGGTGAGCAACTACTACACGGCCCCCGTGAGCTTCGTGATCTCAGGACAGGCCTTCCACGACCAGCCCGGCACGTTCGCTCTCGTGGACGGGGAGGTGTACTGGCTCACCCAATGCAGTTAGCAACAGGCACACGACGCGGTCACGGACCGATGACGAGCTGCTGCGGTTTCACCCTGGCGACTTGAGCGCACAGATCCTCGGCAGCGTGCGATACCGCTCGGCGAAGTCCAGCCCGTATCCGACGACCCACACGTCAGGGATGTCGAACCCGAGATAGTCGATGGGGACGTCGACCACCGTCCGGTCCGGCTTCCGCAGCAGGGTGCACGTGCGCAAAGACGCCGGACGCCGCGCATTGAGCAGCCTCACCAGATAGGCCAAGGTGTGACCGGTGTCGACGATGTCCTCGACTATGAGGACGTGGTGGCCGCCGATGTCGTGGCGCACGTCGAGGATGAGCCGGACCGCCCCGGGATCTTCGCTCTCCCGATCCCCGTACGAAGACACCGCGATGAACTCGATCCGGTGCGGCGTCTCCAACCGGCGTGCGAGGTCGGCGAGGAACACGAACGATCCCTTGAGTACGCCG
>JAZDHM010000293.1:0-4058 GCA_043805935.1 Actinomycetota bacterium | reverse complement strand
ACGGCCACGGTGTTCTTGTCCATGCTGTAGAGGGTCCCGCCGCCGAAGACGCTGGGCAGCGGATACCCGAAGGTGTGGACCACGTGGTTCGCTCCGAACCCGTTGTCGTTCGGCAGCTTCACGATCTCCTTGACCCCGATCGAGTGGACCTGGTGGTTGCGGCCGCTGCCCAGGCCGTTCCTGGTGATCACGTCCTCGGCGAGCTGGCCGAGGGAGCCCTCGCCGAACACCGTGACCTTGGCTTCGATGGTCTCGCCGGGGACGTAGTTGACCTGCTTGCCGCCTTCTCGGTCGAGGCCCCGGTCGCCGAGCCGCACCCCCTTCACTTGGCGCCCGTCGTAGAGCACGTCCGTGGCGGCGAATCCGGGGTACACCCTCACCCCCAGTGCTTCGGCCTCCTTGGCCAGCCAGCGGACCATCTCGCTTCCCGACAGGATGAGCTTGCCGTTGTTCTTCATGTATCCGGGCATGAGGAACTCCGGCAGCGTGATCGCCCTCGACCGGTTCGGGAGAAAGACCGTGTCGTCTCTCTCCACGGTGTTCTCGAGCGCTCCCTTGACGAACGGGTCGTCCTTGTGCCTCCAGTCGGGCATCAGCTCGTCCAGGGCTTCCGGCTCGAAGATCAGACCGGAAAGAATGTGTTGTCCGACCTTCTCCGACTTCTCGATCACGGCGACGGTCTCGGTGCGTCTTGCCGCATTGAGCAGCTGCTTCGTTCGGATGGCACCGGACAAGCTGGCGGGCCCGGCGCCGATGAAGAGGACGTCGATCTGGTTGGTCATCATCGAGCCCCCCCGGCCTCGAGTGCCTGAACGAGTTTCGGGACGGTGTCTTCCAGACTCCCGACGATGCCGAAGTCGGCGACATTGAAGATCGGCGCCTTGGCGTCCTTGTTGATGGCCACGATGATGTCGGAGTTCTGCATGCCGCTGAGGTGCTGCACCGTCCCGGAGATTCCGACGGCGACGTAGACCCTGGGCTTCACGGTCTGGCCCGTTTGCCCCACCTGATGGCCGCGGTCGATGAGGCCCCGCTCGACGGCAGCCCGCGAGCCGCCGACCATGGCCTCCTCTCCCAGGAACTCACCCAGTGCCCGGGCCAGGGGCCGGATGTACGTGTCGTAGTTCTCCTTGGTGCGGCACCCCACTCCACCGGACGCGATGACGCCCGCCTCGGAGAGCTCGGCGGTGCGCTGGATCGGCTCGTAGCTCACCACCGAGGTACCGGCCTCGTCCCGCGACAGGTCGGGTATGTGGTGGATCACCTCGCCGACTCTCGAGTAATCGGGATCGAGTGCCTTCAGCACCCCGGGCCGGGTGGTCGACATCTGCACCTTCGAGTTCTGGGTGAGGATCGACGCCATGATGTTTCCGCCCAACGCCGGCCGGGTCTGGCGGAGCACCGCGGTGTACTCCCTGCCGGCCCGTTTCACGTCGATCAGGTCGAGGGCGGTGCAGTCGGCGGTGAGACCGGAATCAGTTCGGTAGGCGACACGGGGAGCGAGCTCGCGGCCCATCGGTGTCGCCGCGAAGATCAGCATCTGCGGCTGGTAGGTGCCGATCAGACTGGCGATGGCGCCCGTGAACGGTATGGGTGAGAAGTGCCCGAGCGCCTCGTGCTCGACCACGTACACCTTGTCGGCACCGTGGGCGATGAGGTCGTTGGCCATCGGCTCGACGGAGGCGCCGAGCACGACGGCACCGACCTTCTCGTGCAGGCTCTTGGCGATCGCCGACGCCCTGCCGAGCAACTCGAACGACGCCGTGTGCAGCTCACCGTCTTCCTGTTCGGCGAACACCCACACCTCGCCGTGGTAGGACGGGGTCCTGCCCTCCGGTATCTCGTAGTCGTCGCCTTCGCTCTTGGCGGCCTTGGCGGACGAGAGCCGGGCATCGTGGAGAGCCTTGATCCCCTCCGCAAGCTCCCGCATGTCGGTCTCGTACACGCAGGTCTTGGTGCTGGTCTCCTTGGGGGAGAAGATGCGGTGGACCCCGGTGCGGGATCCGGTCAGCCCGATCCGGTCGGGCTCGGCCCCGATGTCCGCCGCGCTCCAGACGGTGATCTCCTGCTCGCGGGCCCAGCGCGTCCGGGCGAACGTGGCGTAGGGGGTCTCGGTCCAGTTGGTCACGGTGATCATCGCCGGGTACCTGTTCGGAGCAAGGACCTCTCGCCCGCTGCGGGTGATTCGGGCGATCTGCAGCACGCCGTCCACGTACTCGAACGAGGTGGCGTAGGCGATCTGGGGGATGCCGAGGGCTTCTGCGACCTGGGGCGGAACCTGTGCCGTGTCTCCGTCGACCGACTGCATGCCGGTGACGATGAGGTAGTCGCGGTCGCCCCCGAAGATCTCTGCCTCGATCTTGCGAATCGACTGTGCCAGGGGATACGCCGTGGCCGGGGTGTCGGCTCCTCCGAGTTTCCGATCGGTGAGCAGCACGGCGTGATCGGCGCAGATCGAGAGTGCGTACTGGAGCACCTCGCTGGCGAAGGGCGGGCCCATCGTCAAAGCGACGATCTTGCCGTCGCGCTGCCGCCGCAAGGCGGCCGCGAACGCCAGGGCCTGCTTGTCGAGTTCGTTGCAGACGGTCTCGAGCAGGCCTCGCTTCAAGGTGCCCTTCTCCCAGTTCCACGCGTCGGGAGGGATGTTCTTGACGTTGGGCACCTGCTTGACCAGCACTACGTAGTTCACGCCAGACCTTTCATTCCTGCCGGTGTCCAAGCGGGCATGTCCATCGGACAACGTATGGGGGACACACACTCCTCGAACAGTGGCTTCCGGCCCCCAACAACCTGGGGTTTGTCACGACGATCCGCCGTGGAATGATTGATCGTCACTTCCAGGAGAAGAGCCGGCATGGAGGCACCCCGCAGCGTCGAGGCCTACCTGGCGGCATTGCCGGTCGACTCGCGCAAGGCGCTCGAGAAGCTTCGCAAGACGATCAGGGCCGCCGCACCAAAGGCGACCGAGGCGATCAGCTACCAGATGCCAGTGTTCAAAGACCAGGGCCGTTCCCTCGTGGGATATGCCGCGTTCAAGGATCACTGCAGCCTTTTCCCGATGAGCCTCGCGGTCATCGCGGCCCACCGCGAAGCGTTGGAGCCGTACCTCTCTGGGAAGGCAACAATCCGCTTCACCGTTGACGAACCGCTCCCGGCCGCGCTCGTGAGGAAGATCGTTAAGGCGCGGATCGCGGAGAATGCGGCGCGTCGACGTCGCTGAACCGAGCCGGCCCCTCAAGTGAGGAGACGAGCGTGCGGGTCTTCACACCCCGTCGGTGAGCAGCAAACTCCAGATCCAGGTGGCCATCACGACCTCGACCCCGATCACCGCGGCGAAGGCCGTGCTGACGGTCCCGTCGAGCACCGTGAGCGTCCCGATCACCGCCGGCAGCGAGGTGACGATGCCGGCCGCCAGCAGCATCGGACGCTGCATCATCGACGCCGGCCAGCGCGACGCCGACCAGAACACGATGGTCAGCGCGATGAACAGCACGCCGGAGTTGCGCAGCCAGTAGGCGGTGTCGCCCAAGACCGGTGCCCCGAAGAGCGACAGCGCGAAGCTCGGTGATATCACCAGGACGACGCCGTGGGCCCCCGCCAGGATGGCGGTTGCTCTCAGCGCGTTACGGGCCGAAAGCGGCCGCACCCGTCTGCGGGTGTGTTCCCCCAGATCGATTCGTTGCGTGGTGTCAGCCATGGCGTCAGCGTGACATGCCGCCACCGGATTCCCAGGGCCGGTTTCCCCATTCGCCGTTCGACGATGGTCATGGATCGTGCCCGGGGACGGCGCGACCCGGTCTTGGCTCAGGCGGTGGGTGCTGCCTCGAGGGTGAACGGGGGGTATTGGTCGTCGAGGCCGAGGAACCAGGCGGCCACCCGGTAGTTCCATCCGACCACCCCGGCGACGAAGTCCTGGATCCCGACGGGGAGGGCGCCCGTGAAGGCGACGACGAAGTACCCGAACCACACCGTCACCGCCGCCGCCAGGTCGAGGAACGCCAGCACGATCAGGTGTGGGAGCAGGGCCAGCGCCTTGGGGAACACGAAGATGCCGGCCA
>JAZDHM010000292.1:0-2383 GCA_043805935.1 Actinomycetota bacterium | reverse complement strand
TGGTGGTACAGCCACCAGGAGAGATCTCCCGGGTGGATGGTGTACCGATCCGCGTCGAGCAAGTGACTGCTGAGGATGCGGTGCATGTCGGCGAGCGATGCCGGATCCACGAGCCTCCTGGTGGGTGATGGTCGTGAACAGTACGCCCGCATCTCAAGTCGCCCGCCGGGGTCGACTAGCACGCGCGCCCTGCTAGGGTCCCGCCGAGCTGAGTGGGGAGTACCCCCTCGAAGGCGCTGCCGTCAGTACGAGTCTCACGCGGGTGACGCTCCGGTTGCGCCGCCGGCCGATCCGATGATCGGTCCCGGTGGGAGAGACCCTCGGCTGTTGGCAACACAACAGTCGAAAGGGAGTCGTTCCATGGATGTCTCGCCCGCTTGGTGGTTCGCCGTCGTCGGGGTGATCCTCGGCATGCTCGCCATCGACCTTCTCGTCTTTCACCGCGACGCCCACGAGGTGTCCACCCGCGAGGCGGCGGCGTGGACGCTGGTGTGGATCGCGCTGGGCCTCGGGTTCGGGGCGGTGGTGGCCTGGAGGTTCGGGCTCGAACCGGGCACCCAGTACCTCACCGGCTACGTGATCGAGAAGAGCCTCGCCGTGGACAACATCTTCGTCTTCGCAGTGATCTTTTCCGCCTTCTCGATACCGGCGCGATACCAACATCGCGTCCTGTTCTGGGGCGTGATCGGGGCGCTGGCGTTGCGGGCGCTGTTCATCGCCGCTGGGATCGCCCTCATCGAACGGTTCCACTGGATGATCTTCCTCCTCGGAGCCCTGCTGGTCGTGACCGCCTGGCGCCTGCTCACCCGTCGCGGCCACCATCCGGATCCCTCTGAAAACCGGGCGATCCGGTGGATGCGCCGCAGGGTGCGGATGACCGATCGGCTCGATGGGCAGCGGTTCCTGACGGTGGTCGACGGCAAGCGGGTGGCGACACCGCTGCTGGCGGCCCTGGTCGCCGTCGAGGTCGCCGACGTGGTGTTCGCCGTCGACTCGATCCCGGCGGTACTCGCCGTGACGAGCGATCCCTTCCTGGTCTTCTCATCGAACGCGTTCGCCATCCTTGGGCTGCGCTCGATGTACTTCCTCCTCGCCAACATGCTCGAGCGGCTCGAGCTGCTGTCGGTGGGGCTGGCCGTCGTCCTCGCCTTCGTCGGCTTCAAGATGATGCTGAGCGACGTCTACGAGATCCCGATCGTCCTGTCCCTGGGAGTGATCGTCGTCGTGCTGGCCATCTCGGTGGTGGCGTCACTCCGGCGATCGGCGCGTAGCCGCACCGCGGTCGGCGAGCCACCGCACTCCTGAGACTCGACGTGGCTTTTGCAATCGGTGGCCTGCCGCTGCACCGTTGCCTACGATCCTCGGTCCACAGGAGGGACGCTTCATGGATGCACCGACGCTGGCGGCCACGGTTCACCGGATGTTCGAGGACGCCTTCGAGCGGGGCGACTACGCCGCCCTCGAGGCACACCTCTCCCCCTCCTACGTCGACCACAGCCCGATCCCGGCGCCCGGGCCCGGTCCCGCCGGGTTCGCGGCTCGCGTCGGCGCCATGCGGGCGGCATTCGGCGACTCGGCGATGACGATCCATGAGGTGTCGGCGGATGGCGATCGGGTGTGGTTCCGGTGGACGCTGGCCGGGACGCACGTCGGTGTCTTCAACGGCATCGCACCCACCGGCCGGGCGGTCACCCTCGACGGCATCAACCTCGAGGTGTTCGATGGCGATCGGATCGTCGAGCATTTCAGCCAGTTCGACCGGGCGTCCTTGATGGCCCAACTGACGGGCTGAGGCTCCGAGGGAGACGTCTCACCCCCGAGCGTCGAGGGCGAGGTTCAGCAACAGAACGTTCACCCCCGGCTCGCCGAGGAAGCCGAAGCCCCTTCCATCGGTGTTCTCATCGATGAGGCCGAGCACCTCGGCGACGGCAAGGCCCCGGGCCTCCGCAACCCGCGGTGCCTGCAACTTCGCATTGGCCACCGAGATGTGCGGATCGAGGCCGGACGAGGATCCGGTGACGGTATCTACGGGAATCAGGGTGTCGGGCCCGAGCCCGTTCTCCTCCCGGTAGGCTGCCACCCGCTCCTCGATGGCGGTGAGCAGGGCGTCGTTGGTCGGACCCAGGTTGCTGCCCAGGCTGAGGGTCGGGTCGTAGCCGTCGCCGGCGGACGACGGACGCGGATGGAAGTACTGCGGCAGGGTGAAGGGCTGGCCGATCCAGCTCGAACCGACCGGCTCACCGTTGACCTCCACGAGCGACCCGTTGGCACTCCCGCCAAATCCGGCCTGGGCCACCGCGGTGACCAGCATCGGGTAGGCCAGTCCGGTCAGCACCGTGAATACCAGCACCATGCCGAGGGCAGGAAGCAGTTGGCGTCGCAT
>JAZDHM010000291.1:0-5927 GCA_043805935.1 Actinomycetota bacterium | reverse complement strand
TCGGCATCGAGGAGGATCGCGGTGTCACCGTCGTTGTTCCATACCGGCCCGTCGGCGCACCAGAACAACTCGACCGTGGTGTCGTCCCCGCATCCCGACCGGATGGTCACAAATGCCCCGGGGTCGATGGCGAAGCCCGCTGGGAACAAGTAGCGGTGGACCGACGATTCGTCGCGCAGGACCCAGCCGGTCAGGTCGACCACATCCCCCGAGTTGGCGATCACCACAAGCTCACCGTTGGGGTTCTGGTCGTCGCGTCCCGGGGCGTCGGCCACGACATCCCAGATCGATACGGTGACGTCGGAGGTCATGGACCCGCAGGCATCCGGTGCCCACAACCCGACGCCACGCAGCGTGGCGTCCTGTTCGGCGGCGATGAAGTCGCTTCGCATCGGATGCTCGGTACTCATTGCGATGGCCGCTCCAGAGCGGATCATCTGCTCGTTCAGATTGGTCTCTCCCAGGTATACGTAGGCGAGGCGCCGGCCATACTCGTCGCGTTCCTCACCGACCAGCGTCACCGAACCGATCGCCAACGATCCCAGGAGATCGCGCGCCCGATCGCTGAAGCATTCCCCGTCCTCGGGGGCATTGATCCCGAGAAGCCGCACCTCGTCGGTGGCACCGCCGATGGCGACGAGCATCGAATCGCCGTCGAACACGGTGTCCACGATGGCGGCGGTTCCGGTTGGGGAGGTCCCGCCACCGATCGGCGACGTGGTCACCGGCGACGTGGTGACGGGCACGGTCGTCACCGGGGACGTGGTACCGCCGATGGTGCCCGGCACGCCATCGCCGGGGCTGCACGCCGCGGTGAACACGACCAGAAGGATCGGGAGGAACCGACGCATCCCGCGGACGGTACCGCCGTCCGAGATCCGTGGGAACGGGTCCGTCCCGAGGCGCGGAAGGCCCCGGTGCTGGGGCGGCGGCGTGAGGGGCAGGTCGACGGGTCGGGCCCGTGACCGGGACCGCTCACGACCCGGCAGGGGCCCGGTTTGGGGGCAGCGGGCCGGCCGGCGTTTCGGACGTTGCCACGGTGTGTGAGACTGAGAGGGGGCGCTGACAAGGCGCAGGCCCCATCGCGTGTCGGCTTGTCGACAATCCGAAACGTGATCCCTGGGCGAGCGTACTTGCGTACCCTCTGAGAGCGACACGCAGGACCGGGAGGTCGGGTGCCGTACGCCAGGGTCAACGGGAACATGCTCTTCTACCGGGAGGCCGGCGAGGGTCCGCTCGCCGTGTTCATCCACGGATTCCCCCTCGATCACAGCGTGTGGCTGGATCAGCTCAAGGGCCTTGCCCACGTGAGGCGGTGTGTTGCCCTCGACATGAGGGGGTTCGGCAAGTCCGATCCCACGGTCGACGGGTCGCTGAGCATGGAGATGCTTGCCGACGACGTGGCCGGGCTGATCGAGGCGCTCGGTGCCCAGAGCGCGGACGTCGTCGGCATCTCGATGGGCGGCTACGTCGCCCTCGCGCTGTGGGAACTGCGTCGGGCGATGGTGCGCAGCCTGGCTCTGATCGACACGCGTGCAGCTGCGGATTCGGTCGAGGCCAGGGTGGGACGCGACGCCATGATCAACCGCCTCCTCGACTCCGGCCGCGGCGGGCTCGCCGACGAGCTACTCGGCGTGCTCCTTGGGCAGGAGCCGTCCCGGCACGCGCAGGCGCGGCTCCGCTCGATGGTCGAGGGAACCCGGTATGAGACGCTGGTGGCGTCGATCATCGGCATGCGCGACCGCAAGGATCGTACGGCGCTGCTGCCCACGATCACGGTGCCGTCGTTGGTCATCGGCGGGGAGGAGGACCGGATCATCTCCCCCGAGGTCACCAAGGCGATGGCCAAGGAGATCCCGGGCGCCCGCACCACGATGATCCCCCGGGCGGGCCTTCTTCCGCCGGTGGAGAACCCCGACGCAGTCAACGAGGCGCTCATCGAGCTGTTCGAGGGGCGCAAGGTGGTGTGGTGGCGGTAGGAGAAGGAGTTCGCGAAGCGAACTCCGGTCGTCCGGGCAGGGACCCGGGCGACATGGCGATGAGGCGTGAGCCGAAGAGCCGTGGATGGGTTTGGCGAAGCGAACTCCGGTCGTCCGGGGAGGGACCCGGGCGACGTGGCGATGAGGCGTGAGCCGAAGAGCCGATGGGGGTCTGGGTTTGGCGGAGCGAACTCCGGTCGCCGGGGTGGCCACCCGGTGACAGTGAGGCGTGAGTCGGACCGTGGCCTTCGCCCCCGACGGGGAACCTCCTGTCGCTAGCCTGGGAGCGCTCGCCGTCCAGGAGGGAAACACGATGCGTTGGAGAATGTGGAGCGCCTCGATGGTGGCTCTCGTCTTGGTAGTGGCAGCTTGCGGTGACGACGCCGCCACCACGACCACGACGGCGGCTGCCCAATCGTGCGAGATCGCCGACCTGAATCTGGTCACTCCCGGTCAGCTGACCGTGGCCACCGGGGAGCCCGCTTTCCCACCGTGGGTGGGGACCCCGGATGGGGAGAACTTCGACGTACCCGAGTCCGGGACGGGATTCGAGGCGGCGCTGGTGTACGCCCTCGCCGACGAACTGGGGTTCACCCATGACCAGGTGGTGTGGGTGCGCACCGGGTTCGACGAGGCGATCGCCCCCGGGACCAAGGACTTCGACTTCAACGTGCAGCAGTACACCATCACCGCCGACCGCGAGCAGGTGGTCGACTTCTCTGATCCCTACTACTCGAATGCGCAGGCATTGGTGGCGTTCCCCGACTCGGCGGTGGCCGGCGCCACGACGTTCGCCGACCTCAAAGACGCCAAGCTCGGCGTCCAGGTGGGGACCACCAGCCTCGACTACATCGAGCAGGTGATCCAACCGACGACGCAGGCGGCGGTGTACGACACCACGGTCGACGCCAAGGCGGCGCTCGAGGCCGAGCAGATCGACGGTCTCGTCGTCGACGTTGCCACGGCCTACTACATCACCGCGGTGGAGATCGAGGGCAGCGTGATCGTCGCCCAGTTCGCCACTCCCGCCTCTGCTCCCGATGAATTCGGGCTGCTGTTCGCCGAGGGCAACCCCCTGCGGACGTGCGTCAACCTCGCCCTTGGGGCGTTGCGCACCGCCGGCACCCTGGATTCCCTCGCGGACCAGTGGCTGGTAGACGCCGGCGGGCTTGCGGTGATCTCGGGGTAAGTGACTCCCACCCCCATCGAGCGCGTCGAGCGCCGGGGACCGCGGCTGCTATGGCCCCGACGCTCGACGCGTGTCCGCGAGGAGGGCGCTCGGGGCGCAGTGATCGCGGTGGTCTCCACGGTGGTCGTGTTCGGGCTGGTGATCGCCCTGGTGCTCACCTCCGACGCCTGGCCCAGGGTGCAGCGTCAATTCTTCGATTGGACGCATTTCAAGGCCAGTTTCCCCAAGGTGCTGGGTGGGTTCTGGCTCGACGTGAAGATGTTCATCGTCGCAGAGGTGCTCATCCTGGTGATCGGCCTCGCCGTGGCGATGGCCCGGTCGCTCCGGGGGCCGGCCTTTCTCCCGCTGCGCATCCTCACGATCGGCTACATCGACCTCGCCCGCGGTCTGCCACTCCTGCTCCTGATCCTGCTCATGGGATTCGGGATCCCGGCATTGCAGCTTCCCGGGGTACCCAAGAGCGCCTTGTTTTGGGGGGTGGCCGCACTGGTGTTCTCTTACGCGGCGTACACCGCCGAGGTGTATCGGGCGGGAATCGACTCGGTCCACGAGAGCCAGCGGATGTCTGCCCGCTCGATCGGATTGACTCAGGCGCAGTCGCTGTGGCACGTCGTGGTGCCCCAGGCAGTGCGCAATGTGATCCCGGCATTGCTCAACGGGTTCGTCAGCCTGCAAAAGGACGTGGCGCTGGTATTCGTGCTCGGGGTGCGCGAGGGGCTGCGGGAGGCCGACATCTACAACGCCCGCACCTTCAACTACACGAGCTACATCGCAGCCGCGGTGCTGTTTCTCCTCGTCAGCGTGCCGGTGGCCAGGTTCACCGACTGGTACACAGATCGTGAACGGCAGCGCATGCAGGCGATGAGCACGTGACTGCCAAGCTGTCGGCCCGAGGGGTGGCCAAGTCCTTCGATGGCCACGAGGTGCTGCGGTCGGTCGATCTGGACGTGGCGACGCACGAGGTGGTGTGCCTCATCGGGTCGTCGGGTTCGGGGAAATCCACGTTGCTCAAGTGCATCAATCTCCTCGTCCCTGTCGACCGCGGACAGATCGCGCTGGACGGCGTGGTCATCACCGCCCCGGGCGTCAATCCCAACACGGTGCGGCAGTCGATGGGGATCGTGTTTCAGGCGTTCAACCTCTTCCCGCACATGCGGGTCATCGACAACATCACCCTCGGGCCGCGCAAGGCGCACGGCCTTCCTCGGGCCGAGGCAGAAGGCGTGGCTCTGGCCCTCCTCGACCGGTTCGGGCTCGCCGACAAGGCCCGCGAGTACCCCGACCGCCTGTCAGGAGGGCAGCAGCAGCGCGTGGCGATCGCTCGGGCACTGGTGTCCCGGCCGAGCGTGATGCTTCTCGACGAGGTGACCTCGGCGCTCGACCCAGAACTGGTCGGCGAAGTCCTCGCCGTGATCAGGGACCTCAAAGGGGAGGGCATGACGATGGTGATCGCCACCCATGAGATGGGGTTCGCCCGGGACGTTGCCGATCGGGTGTGCTTCCTCGACGACGGGGTGGTCCTCGAAGAGGGGCCACCCGCCGAGATCTTCGGGCGGCCGGAGCATCCGCGGACGCGCCGCTTCCTGGAACGGATCGTCGACGCCGGGCGGCTCTGAGCCCACCCTCCGCTCGGCCCCATCGCTCTCGAACGACGACCCAAGGCGCGGGAAGGCCGCGTCCGACCCCCTCGCTACCATCGCCAGACATGGCCCGTCTCCACGTCGAGGGCTGGGCGCCCGAGTACGGAGCGTCCGTCGAACCCGAGGACGCCCTGTCGCCGGCGGAGGGGGCGGTCGACGTCGCGGTCGAAGACCGGCCGTGGGAGCCGGTGCCCGGAAGCGACGACGGCGTCCCGCTGGTGGCGTTCGTCGATGGCGTGCGCCGCATCGATGCCAGGCTGCTGCTCGACGACCCCTCCGGTCCGATTCCGGGGATCTGCGGGTCCTTCGCCGCCGGGGCCGTCGTCTGGGATCGTCGGGAGCGGCGGAGCGAGATAATCGTGCGCACCATCGAGCGGATGGCGGTGCTCGGCGACGGGCACGACCCGGAGCTCCCTCCGCTCCCGGGGTGGCTGCATTACGAGACGTCCTCGGTGCCCGACGACGATCCGGCATCGCTCATCCGGGCGTTCCACGACGCCATGCGCCGAGCCGAGGCGGTGATCGCCGAGGACCTGGCCGACTCGGGCCGGTTCGTCGTGGCCGACGGGCCCCTCTACGAGTACACCCGCAACGACAAGATGGGCTACGTCAAGAGCCACCGCCGCTCGTATCTGCCCGACGCCACCATCGTCGGCCTCCTTCCCGCCGCCCACCGGACCCCGCTGTTCACCATCGGGGAAGGCCGCTTCCGCCGCTACTCGTGGTACGTCCGTCTCACCGAACGCGGCGACGACCATTCGTGGGCGGGCATCGTCCGCTGCGAGGCATCCGGGGCGCTCGATCGGGCCTCGGTGGTCGTCATCGCCGATCGTTCGGCAGCGTTGCTCCCGCTGGTCGCTTCGGAGTCGCATCTCGACCCGAGGGCCCCGCAGAACCTGGTGCCGATCGCCGCCCTCGAGCGTGACCTGCGCCACCGGCTCGGCGATCCCGGGCTGGTCCTGCGGGCGCTGCGCACGGCGCTGGCGCGGGGGGCGGCATGAGCGTCGGCCGGGTGCTCGGCAGCCAGCACACCAACACCCGTGAGTTCCGGGTGGTGATCGCCGACGAGCAGTACCTCCAATTGGACGACCTCGTCGTGGTGCGCACGATGGTCCCCGG
>JAZDHM010000290.1:0-2536 GCA_043805935.1 Actinomycetota bacterium | reverse complement strand
ACCCCGTCACCCCGTCACCCCGTCCCCCTGTCACCCTGTCCCCCCGTCACCCCGTCACCGTGTCACCTTAGCCCGCGTCCCCGGCACTGCCACCGAGCCGGCGATCTGCTCGACCACGGAGCGGGATTCGACGTTCTTGATCCGGGCCGACGGGCTGATGATCAACCGGTGGGCGAAGGTGTTTTCCAGCAGCGCCTTCACGTCGTCGGGGATCACGTACTCGCGGCCCTGCAACGCCGCGTAGGCCCGGCTGGTCTTGAAAAGCGCCAGGCTGCCGCGCGGGCTGACCCCCAGGTAGACATCGGGATGGCGGCGGGTGGCGCCGGCCAGATCCACGATGTATTCCTTGACCAGATCATCCACATAGACTTGCTTGACAGCCGTCTGTGCGGTCACGAGCTCTTCGGCCGTGACGACCTGGCTGAGGTTATGCACCGGGTGGCGCTCCCGCTGCGATTCGAGAATTCGCATCTCGTCGGCTGGCGAGGGATAACCCAGGCTCAACCGCATCATGAAGCGGTCAATCTGCGCCTCGGGCAGGGGGAAGGTGCCCTCATACTCGATCGGATTCTGTGTCGCCAGCACCAGGAAGGGGGCCTCCATCGGATAGGTCACGCCGTCCACGGTGATCTGGCACTCCTCCATTGCCTCCAGCAGCGCCGATTGGGTCTTCGGCGTGGCCCGGTTGATCTCGTCGGCCAGCACGATCTGGGCCATGATCGGGCCGGGGCGGAACTCGAATTCGAGCGTCTTCTGGTTGAAGACCGAGACGCCGGTCACGTCGCTGGGCAGCATGTCGGGGGTGAACTGAATCCGGCTGAAGGTGCACCCCAGCGAACGCGCCAGGCTGCGCGCCAGGATGGTCTTGCCGACGCCGGGCACGTCTTCGATGAGGAGGTGCCCTTCGGAGAGCAGGCTCATCACGACGAGGTCGATCACCTCCCGCTTGCCCTGGATGACCCGTTCCATGTTGGCGGCGATGGCATGGAACTGGTCGGCAAACCACGCCAGCTCGTCCTCGCCGACCGGTCGAGACGTCACGTGGCCCTCCTCGTTCGTTTGCGCGGGACGCGAGCGTATCAGTGCACGGAAAGTGCGTGCCCGGGGGCCAACTATGCCGGTAACCGGGTGGTCCAGGGCGTAAATCGAGATGCAAGCGGTAGCAGATGTGACTACTCTCCGTCGCCAAGGGTCGTGAGGGTCGGGGGCCGGGCGTGACCAGACACCGGCGGAGGAAGGGAGCTGCGGGCGTGATCGTCGAGAGCCTGCGAGACGAGCTGCTGTCGGTCGTCGGGGTGGCCTCCGCCGAGGTCGATGCCGACGGCGACACCCCGTCGGGGGTGAGGGTGCGACTGCTCCCCGACGCGGATGCGAACCGAGTCGGACTCGAGGTGCAGCGGGTGCTGGCGTCTCACGGCATGAGGTCGCGTGTCGCCTCCGACGAGTCCGCCGCCGCGCCGATGGTGGACCTGGCCCCACCGGATGTCGTGCCGCCGCGACCGGTCGTTCCCCCTCCGCTGCCCGAGCCCGCCGTCGTGGTGGAGCCCCCGACGCCCGAGGCGGGGACCAAGTCGCCGTTCGCTCCGCCACAAGAGTCGGGGGATCGTCCGGTGCTCGCCTCGTTGGCGTTCGAGGAGTCGGCCGATGGCGTGACCATCACGGCGGTGGCTGCCGATGGCCGTAGGTTCAGCAGGCGCGCCGGCGCCGTCACCGACCAGGCCGTGTCCGAGGCGGTGGTGGCCGCGGTCGGTGCGCTTTCCGAAGGCAAGCCGCAGCGTCTCCTCTGGGTGTCGGCGGAGACCATCGACGGGACGCAGGTGGTCACGGTGCTCGTGGAGAGGGTGGACGGCACCCGGCTCGCCGGCGCCGCGGTGGTCCGGGCCGCTAAGGCCTACGCGGTGGCCCGCGCCACCTGGGCCGCCCTGCACGGCTGAGTCCCCCCGCTCAACGCGACGAAGCGTCCGCCCGGCGCTCCTCGGCGCGGTCGGCATGGATGATGTGCACCAGCACGTCGCCGTCTGCGAGGACTCCGGGTGGCTCGATCCGGTGCGACCCGATGCCGCGGGCGTGCTCACCGACTCGGGCGAGCACGTCGCGGATCAGCATGCGGGCGGGGCCGGGCTCGGCCTCGGCGTCGAGGAGGGGGAGGTCGGCGGGATCCGTCGAGATGACGCGGACACCGCGGGCCCGCAGGTCCCACAACATGATCTCCTGGACGATCTGGTCCGATGAGAGCGTTCCCACCCCGGGGACGACCACGGCATCGACCGCCCGGGAGGCGATGACGCCGAGAAGGCCGAGGTAACCGTCCCGGGCGCCCGGCTCGCCGACGACGCGCAGGTCCTGGCACACCGCGACCAGGTGATCGCCGTGCTCGGTGGCATGCCGACGAATCTCCTCCTGCTGGGCGTACGCCGACCTGCCCGATCCGGGGTCGGCGGACTCCCGCACGTAGCCGGCGACACGCACGGTGACCTCCTCGGCCGCCGATTGTATCAGCACGGAGAGTGCGCGGTCAGGCTGCGTTAGGTGGTCA
>JAZDHM010000289.1:0-6326 GCA_043805935.1 Actinomycetota bacterium | reverse complement strand
CCCCGCTCACCCCCCTGCCAGCCGTCTCGCCTCATCGTCCAGGGTCAACGCGTCGATGATGTCGTCGAGGTCGCCGGCGAGGATCTCGGGTAGCCGCTTGATGGTCAGGCCGATGCGGTGGTCGGTGACCCGGTTGTCCTTGTAGTTGTAGGTCCGGATCTTCTCGGCCCGCTCCCCCGACCCGACCTGCGCCTTGCGGTCGGCGGCGACGGCGGCGTGCTGTTTGTCCATCTCGATCTGATACAGCCTCGCCCGCAGCACCCGCAGCGCCTTCGCCTTGTTCTGCAGCTGGGACTTCTCGTCCTGGCAGGTCACCACCAGTCCGGTGGGCTTGTGGGTGATCCGCACCGCCGAGTCGGTGGTGTTCACCGACTGCCCGCCCGGTCCGGTGGAACGGAACACGTCGATCGTGACGTCGTTGTCGGGAATGTGCACCTCGACGTCCTCCACCTCGGGGAGGACGGCGACGGTGGCGATCGAGGTGTGCACCCGGCCCTGGGCCTCGGTCTTGGGCACCCGCTGCACCCGGTGGGGGCCGGCCTCGAACTTTAACCGGGAGTACGCCCCCGGCCCCTTCACGGCGAACGTCATCTCCTTGAACCCGCCCGCCTCCGACGGCGAGGTGTTCATCGGTTCGATCGACCACCCATGGGCCTCGGTGTACTTCTCGTACATCCGGAACAGGTCGCCCGCCCAGATGGCCGCCTCGTCGCCGCCGACGGCGCCGCGGATCTCGACGATGACGTCCTTGGAGTCGTTGGGGTCCTTGGGCACGAGCATCACCCGGAGCCGCTGCTCGAGCCGGTCGGCCGCCACGCGCCGCTCCTCGGCCATGGCGCGCAACTCGGCGGCCACTCCGGCGTCGGACTCGGTCTTGGACAACTCGGCAGCGTCCTCGGCGTCCTCGTCGGCAGCTCGGTACTGGTGGAAGGCGTCCACCAAGCCCTTCAGCTCGGAGTGACGACGGGTGACCTCGCGGTACTTCGGCTGGTCGCCGAGCACCACCGGGTCGGCCAGGCTGACCAGGGTCTGCTGGTAGGCGGCCTCGACCTCGGCCATCCGGTCGGCCAAGGTGCGGTCCATCACGCCACCTCGAACCCGAGCGCTCCCGGAGTGATCGGGCCCCGGGCCTCGAGCGAGGTTCGCTCGGCGGGCTCCAGGGCGGAGAGCAGCGAGGCGACCGCCACCTCCACCTGGTCGTTCGACGGCTCCGAAGTGGTGAGCCGCTGCAGCCAGATGCCCGGACGGGAGGCCACGGCCATCCATCGGTGGTCGGCGGCGGCCTTGAGGACCTCGTAGGAGAGCCCGGCGATCACCGGGATGAGCAGGATCCGGCTGGCCACCAGCCATGGCAGCGACGGCCGGCCGACGACGGTGAACACGACGATGGCGATGAGGATCACGATCAGCAGGAAGTTGGTGCCGCACCGGGGGTGCCGCGGGCTGTAGCGCTGGATGGCGTCCATCTCCAGCGGGTCGCCCGCCTCGTAGGCGTGGATGGTCTTGTGCTCGGCTCCGTGATACTGGAACACCCGCTTGATGTCCTTGCTCCGCCCGATCGCCCAGATGTAGCCGATGAACAGGATCATCCGCACCGCGCCGTCGACCACGTTGAACAGGATCGTGTTCTCTCCGGCCAGCCGCTCCACGCCCCGGGCGACCAGCAGCGGCAGCAGCATGAACAGGGCCACGAAGAAGACCAGGGCGAAGATCATCGCCCCGATGATGGAGCCGGAGCTCATCTCCTTCTCGTCCTCGCCGGCGGCCTTGCGCGCCGACCAGGAGAGCGCCCGGAACCCGAGCGTGAGCGACTCGCCGAGCACCATCACACCACGGATGAACGGGATGCGGGCGAGGCGAGAGCGCGACGAGAGGCGGGGAAGGTCGTTCCGCACCGCCTCGATCACTCCGTCGGGGCGGCGGACCGCCACCGACCATGCGGCGGGGGCGCGCATCATCACGCCTTCGATGACGGCTTGGCCTCCGACGGTGGTGCTTGGGCCTCGTCCGCCAGCACTTGTCGCGCTCAGTGCGGCCATCGGCACCCCCAGCTGCGTCCTTCTCCTCGACGCACGCTCCGCGTGTCGAGTGCGCCTTCGTCGTGCGTCCTTGCTGGATGGCACCGCTGGCTCGCCCTGAGCATCAACAGCGCCGTCGGACGATGCCCGGGACGGCTCACGCGGTCGCCCAGGCTACTTCTGGACTTCGCCCTCGGCACCCTCGGCGCCGGTGGTGAACGACTCGCGTCCGTAGCGCTTGCGGAAGCGCTCCACTCGGCCGCCGGAGTCGACGAGGATCTGCTTGCCCGTGTAGAACGGGTGGCTGGCGCTGGAGATCTCGACGCGGGCCATCGGATAGGTCTTCCCGTCCTCCCACTCGATGGTCTCCGAAGTCCTGATGGTGGAACGCGTCAGGAACTTGAGCTTCGACGACGTGTCCACGAACACGACCTCGCGATAGTTGGGGTGAATGTCCTTCTTCACGATCTCTCCTGGGGCGCCAGACTCTACTGGTTCCCCGTCTTGGCCACGTCGGCGAGGAACTCGGCGTTGGACTTGGTGGTCTTGAGCTTGTCGATGAGCAGCTCGAGACCGGCCGCCGGCTCGAGGGCGAGGAGCACCCGCCGCAGCCGCCACACGTGGTTGAGCTCGTCCGGGTCGAACAGCAACTCTTCCTTGCGGGTGCCGGACATCTCGATGTCGATGGCCGGGTAGACCCGCTTGTCGGCGAGCTTGCGGTCGAGGCGCAGCTCCATGTTCCCGGTGCCCTTGAACTCCTCGAAGATGACCTCGTCCATGCGCGACCCGGTCTCGACGAGGGCGGTGCCGAGGATGGTCAGGCTGCCCCCCTCCTCGATGTTGCGGGCGGCGCCGAAGAACCGCTTCGGCGGGTACAGGGCGGTGGAGTCGACGCCTCCTGAGAGGATGCGGCCAGACGCCGGGGTCGCCAGGTTGTAGGCACGGGCAAGCCGGGTGACCGAGTCGAGCAGGATCACCACGTCCATTCCCGACTCGACCAGCCGCTTGGCGCGCTCCAGGGCGAGCTCGGCCACCTGGGTGTGCTCCTCGGCGGGACGGTCGAAGGTCGAGTAGATCACGTCGCCCTTCACCGACCGCTGCATGTCGGTGACCTCCTCGGGCCGCTCGTCGACCAGGACGACGATCAGCTGGCACTCGGGGTTGTTGTTGGTCACCGAGTTGGCGATCTCCTTGAGCACGGTGGTCTTGCCCGCCTTGGGGGGCGACACGATCAGCCCGCGCTGGCCCTTGCCGATCGGGGCGATCAGGTCGACGATCCGGGCGAGCACGTGGTTGGGCTGCCCGGCCACCTCGAGGTGGAGCCGCTGGTCCGGGAACAGCGGGGTGAGTGACGAGAACTTGGGCCGCCTGCGGGCCTCCTCGATCGTCATCCCGCTGACGTGGTCGATGCGGGTGAGGGCCGGGAACTTTTCCTGGGATCGCGGTGGGCGGATCGGGCCGCTGAGGATGTCGCCACGCCGCAGGCCGAACTTGCGCACCTGGGTGGCGGACACGTACACGTCCTTCTCGCCGGGCAGGTACCCGGTGCAGCGGAGGAACCCGTATCCCTCAGGGAGGACGTCGAGGATCCCCTCGCGCACCTCCGCCTCGTTCTCGTTCCACTGCTGCTGCTGTGGCTGGGGGCCGCCGTACGGACCGCTGCCTCTGCCGCGGCGACGACGCCGGCGGTTGCCGCCATCGTCGAAGTCGGAGCGTTCGTCCGACGACTCGCCGCTGTCATCCTCTTCGTCTTCGGCCACGGCGACCGTCGGTTCGGACGGCCGACGGGTCTCCACGGTAGGAAGGTCGACGGGGGCGGGATCGTCGCTTCCCTCGAACTTGTCGGAGTCCAAGATGGCGGCGATCAGCTTCGACTTCTGGAGCGTCTCGTGGTCCGGCACCTGGATCGCCGCGGCGATGGTGCGCAGCTGTTCGAGGCTCTTCTCCTGGAGCTTGGCTCTGCTGGTCATGTGATCCCCTCTCCTACTTTGCCCGGCGCTTCGCGAGCGCCTGCTGGTAGGCCTCCCAGTCCTTGTTGAAGCGCTCGTTCCCGATGTCGGTGAGCGGGTGGTCGAACAGCTTGTCCATCACCGCGAACGGCATGGTCGCCGCGTCGGCCCCCATTCGGGCTGCCTGGACGACGTGTTGCGGGTGTCGCAGGCTTGCCGCCAGGACCTCGGTGTCGTATCCCTGCACTGCATAGGTCTCGACGATCTCAGCGAGCAGGGCGAGCGAGTCGTTGCCGACATCGTCGACCCTGCCGAGAAACGGGGAGACGAACGTGGCGCCGATGGTGGCGGCGAGGATGGCCTGGGCCGTCGAGAACACCAGCGTGACGTTGATCGGGATTCCCGCCTCCACGAGACGGGCGCCGGCCGCCACACCCTCACGGGTCATGGGGACCTTGACCACGACGTTATCGGCGATCTTGGCCAGGACTTGACCCTGGGCGAACATGTCGTCCCGTTTGTCGGCGACGACCTCGGCGGACACCGGGCCGGAGACGATGTCGGTGATCGCCTTGATCAGGTCGGGGAACTCGAGGCCTTCCTTGGCGGCGAGGGTCGGATTGGTGGTGATCCCTTGCAGGATCCCCCAGCCATTGGCGGTTTCGATGTCGGCGAGGTGCGCCGTGTCGAGAAAGAGCTTCAACGATGCCTCCCAGCAGCGTCTCAGGAACCTCGCCCGGCACGGCGTCCGCACGGGTGCGGCGCGCTCAGGGATGTCGAGTCGAGGAAGGTGGGTGGAATGCCCGGAGTGCAGTGTAGAGGCTTCGGGGGCGGGGGCAAAGCGGTTGGGAACCCAGAAGAGACGCCAGACACCAGACGCCGGCCAGAAGAGTTCCCCGGCCCATTCCGATGAGAGCCGGGGAAGACCGGCGGGCTGGCATACCGGCCTCTTGCTGGTGACTGGAGACTGGTGACGGCCGAGTGGAGCGAGGCCCTACCACCCCAGCGCGTCCGCCACCGCCTCGACACTCGCCGCCACCGGTGCGGGGGCCGCGGCGGAGCCGACTGCCGTCTCCGGGTCCTTGAGCCCGTGCCCGGTGAGGGTGCACACCACGGTGCCCGGCGGGAGGTCGGCCTTGCGGGCCAGGATCCCGGCGACCCCAGCTGCCGACGCCGGCTCGACGAACACCCCCTCCCGGGCGGCGAGGAGGTCGTAGGCGGCGAGGATCTGGTCGTCGGTCACCGCGTCGATCAGCCCGCCGGACTCGTCCCGCGCCGCTACCGCCCCTTCCCACGATGCCGGCCTGCCGATACGGATGGCAGTTGCCACGGTCTCGGGATGCTCCACCGGTTCGCCGCGAACGATCGGGGCGGCGCCGGCCGCTTGGAATCCCCACATCTGCGGGGCGGCGTGCACCACCCGGTACCCGGCCCACGTCGCCGTGATGTTCCCGGCGTTGCCGACCGGCAAGGCGTGGACCGCCGGCGCCGACCCGAGGGCGTCGACCACCTCCCAGGCGGCGCTCTGCTGGCCGAGGATGCGATGAGGGTTCACCGAGTTCACCAGCACCAGGCCGCGACGGGTCGCCAGGTCCCGGACCACGGCGAGGGCGTCGTCGAACGACCCGTCGATCGCCACCACCCGGGCGCCGTGGCGGATCGCCTGGGAGAGCTTGCCCAGTGCCACCTTCCCGGCGGGGAGCACGACCACGCACTCCAAACCGGCCCGGGCGGCGTAGGCCGCTGCGGAAGCCGAGGTGTTGCCGGTGGAGGCGCACACCACGGCGCGTGCCCCCGCTTCGACCGCCTTGGACACCGCCAGGGTCATCCCCCGATCCTTGAACGACCCGGTCGGGTTGGCCCCCTCGAGTTTGAGCCACACGTCCCGGTCGACGAGACGCGACAGGCGCTCGGCAGGTATCAACGGCGTGTTGCCCTCGCACAGGGTCACCACCGGCGTGGCGTCGGTGACCGGGAGCAGGTCGCGGAACGCCTCGATGATCCCCGGCCACGAACTCACGATTCGCCCTCCACCCGGATGATCGAAGACACCTCGGCGACCACCGGCAGGGCTCGCAGCGCCTCGACGGCGGCGCGCTGAGCCGACTCGGGGGCGGCGTGCGTGACCAAGAGCAGGGTGGCCCGATCGCCCCGGCCGTCCTGCCACACCGACTGCAAGCTCACCCCGGCGTCGCCGAACGCCCCCGCCACCTGGGCGAGCACACCGGGGCTGTCCTCCACGTCGAGCCGCACGCACCAGCGGGTCACCACCGCGTCGAACCCCGCCACCGCACCGGGGCCGAACCGGATCCGGGGAGCAACCTGGGCGCCGGCGAGCAGTTCGCGGGCGGCGTCGATC
>JAZDHM010000288.1:0-2417 GCA_043805935.1 Actinomycetota bacterium | reverse complement strand
CGCGCGCCCCGTCGACCGCCGCCGCTGCTTCCGACGCTTCGTCCACGTCGGCGAAGAAGGCGAACACGGCCGGGCCGCTTCCGGTGAGCAGCACCGTCCGCTCCCACCGGGCGGCCAGTGCCGCCATCCAGTCCCCCAGTTCCGGGCGCAGGTCGAGCGCGGCCGGGAGCAGGTCGTTGCCGAGGGGTTCGAACCCGCGCAGCGACGGGGGAAGCCGTCGTCCCTCGATCGCCACGCCGCCGGGCTCGTCGAGCTCGTCCCAGCGTCGGTACACCGCAGCGGTGGGGAGTTCGAAGGGCGGCACCGCCACCGCCACCGAGAAATCCGGCTCGATCAGGACAGCCGTCACCGTCTCGCCCCGCCCCTCCATCCAGGCGGCCCCGCCCACGAGGCAGAAGGGAACGTCCGACCCGAGCGCCGGGGCGAGACGGGCCGCGATATCGGGGGCGGACCCAAGTAGCCGGCTGGCGGCGACGAGGCCGGCAGCAGCGTCGGCGCTCCCACCGCCGAGACCGGCGGCGAGGGCGATGCGCTTCACGAGGTGGACCTCCACTGACCGACGCAGCCCGGCGTCGGAGCGAACCGCGGCGACGGCGCGCCACGCCAGGTTGGCCTCCTCGGCGGGCAGGTCACCGTCGACGGTGAAACGATCCTCGTCCTCGGCGAAGCCGAGCGACACCCGGTCCGACCAGCCGATCGATTGGGCGAGCGAACGGATCTGGTGATACCCGGAGGAGTCGCGGGCGCGCACACGGAGCGACAGGTTGACCTTGGCGAAGCCGTCGACGATCACGCCACACCCGCCAGCCGCAGCCAGTCCTCAGGAGCCAGGTCCTCCGCCCGGTCGGTCGGGGCGAGCCCAGCGGCAGCGAGCACCCGCTGCGGGTCGGTGAGCACGCCGCGCAGGGAGGAGCGCACCATCTTGCGCCGCTGGCCGAATCCGGCAGCCGCAATGGCGATAGCCCGTTCGGCTGCCGGGTCGGCCGGATGGCGTTCGATCACCGCCACCGCCGAGTTGACCTTCGGCGGCGGCCAGAACAGATGGGCGGGCACCCGCAGCGCCACCCGTACCGTCCCGTGGAGACGTGCCACCACCGAGGGCAGGCCGTAGGCCCGGGTCCCCGGCCCGGCAGCAAGCCGGTCGATGGCCTCCTCCTGGAGCATCACCACGAGGCGGACCACCCGGGGAACCCGGCGAAGGAGGTCGAGCACAAGTGGGGTGCCGACGTTGTAGGGCAGGTTGGCCACCACCACCCAGGTCCCCGCCGGCAGCGCCGCCTCCCAGTCGAGTGCAGCTGCGTCGGCGAATCGAACGTCGGCTGTGTCGCCAACCGTCTCGGCGAGGACCGGCCGCAAGGACTCGTCGATCTCGTAGGCGACGACCTTCGCCCCGCTCGCCACCAGGGCTCTGGTGAGCGTGCCGGCCCCGGCCCCGATCTCGACCACCTGGGACCCGGGCCCGATCTCGGCGATCTCGACGATTCGTCGCACCACGTTTGGCTCGACGAGGAAGTGTTGGCCGAGGCGCTTGGTGGGGCGAACCCGGTGCCGTTCCAGCAGTACCCGGGTCTCCTGCCGGCCGAGCGGTTCAGCCACCGCGGAACACTCGTGTCGCGGTCGCCGTGGTGAGGGCGGCCACCTCGTCGACCGGGAGGCCCCACACCGCGGCGAGCGCTTCGCCCACTCGCGCGACGTTGGCCGGCTCGTTGGGAGCGTCCCGGTGCGGGGGCGGAGTGAGGTAGGGGGTGTCGGTCTCGACCATGACCTGATCCGGCTGGGCCTGGGCCGCACCGCGCCGCACGGTGTCGCCGGTCTCGAAGGTCACCGGCCCGGCGAACGAGAACGTCACGCCGAGATCGCGGAACCGCCGCGTCCACCTCGGGCCGCCCGTCCAGCAGTGCAGGACGACGCCCGGCCCGGCACCCGATCCCTCGATCAGATCGAACATCTCGCTGAAAGCATCTCGGCAGTGGACCACCAGCGGCTTGCCGAGGTCGACGGCCAGCCGCACCTGATCACGAAACGCCTCTATCTGCACCTCGGGGGCGGACAGGTTCCGATAGAAGTCGAGCCCACACTCGCCCACGGCGACCGCCTGCGCCGCCAACCGCTCGATCCGGCCGCGTTCGTCCTGCCACCGGGCGGCGTCGTGGGGATGCAGCCCGGCGGTGGGGAACACCCGGCCGGGGAACTGCTCGGCGAGCCGGAAGGCCTCCTCCGACGAGGCGGCATCCGTTCCCGGGTTGACCAGCCAGCCCACGCCGGCAGCGGCGGCGCGATCGAGCAGCACCGCGGGGGACTCCTCGCTGAGGTGGAGGTGGCAGTGGGCGTCGACCCAGCCGGCCATCAGGTCTCGATGCGCGGGAAGAGCGGATCCCCTTTGGTGACCGTGACCTCAGGGAAGACGCCGAACACGC
>JAZDHM010000287.1:0-4009 GCA_043805935.1 Actinomycetota bacterium | reverse complement strand
ACCTCCCGGCGGGATACGACGGCGGCGCCGAGGACTATCCGCTGTTCGTCGACGTCGTCGGGTTCACCGGGAGCGGCCTCGCTCACGTCGGCTGGCGCGCCTATGGCGAGTCGGTGCCGCAGCGTCTCGATCGCCTCGTGGTGGAGGGGCGGATGGGGCCGGTGATCGCCGCCTTTCCCGACTGCTTCACGTCCCTCGGCGGCAACCAATACGTCAACTCCGCGGCGATGGGGAATTGGGAGGACTTCCTGATCCACGAGATGCTGCCCCGGCTCGAGGCCGAGTTCCGGCTGCGCCCGGGGCGCGACCATCGGGCGATCTTCGGCAAGTCGTCGGGTGGGTACGGAGCGATGGTCCATGGGATGCGTCGTGCCGATGCGTGGGGAGCGGTCGCCTGCCATTCGGGGGACATGGCGTTCGAGCTCTGTTACCGGGTCGACTTCCCCAAGACGGTCCGCGTCGTCGCCGAGAAGGGCGGCATTCAGGGGTACCTCGACTGGTTCTCCGCCCAGCCCAAGACCGACAACGACATGCTGAGCACGATCATGATCCTGGCGATGGCGGCGAGCTACGACCCCGATCCCGGCGCCCCCAAGGGGATTCGCCTCCCGGTCGACATGGAGACCTGCGCCCTCGACGAGGCGCGCTGGGCACGGTGGCTCGCCCAGGATCCCGTCGTGATGATCGAGCTGCCCGAGTGCCAGGAGAACCTGCGGTCTCTGCGCGGCCTCTACATCGAGTGCGGGACCAAGGACCAGTACCACCTGGTGTTCGGGGCGCGAGCCCTGGCGCGGCGCCTCACCGAGCTCGACATCTCCCATCGGTTCGAGGAATTCGACGACGACCACACCAACGTGGACTACCGCCTCGACGTGTCGTTGCCGTACCTGTATGAGTCGGTCCGCTGAGCAGCGTCGGACGGCCCTTCACCACCCAGGGTCGATCGCTAGCCTCAGCGGTGATGCTCATTCGGTGGCGACGAGGCATCCTGCCGGTCGTGGGATCGCTCGTATTCGCCGCCTGCACCTCGGGGTCGGGGGACGCCACCACCACCGTTCCGCAGACCACGACCTCGTCCACCACCGAGGCCACCACCACGACGACGACGGAGCCTCCGATCCCCAACGGGGTTCCGATCACCTCCCTCGGAGACAACAACGCCACGGCCTTCGCCCTCCAGTTCCTGATGAACTGCGCCGGGTACGGTCCCGTGGACCTCGACGGCGCATTCGGGCCCGCCACCAAGGCCGCTGTCCAGGCCATGCAGGCCGATCTCGGGCGCGAGGAGACCGGAGCGCCTGACGATCAGACGTTCGCCCTCCTTTCGCGGGCGTGCGCCGACTCTCGGCGGCTCTCGCTCGACGACGGCGAAACCCAGGCCGTCGGCAACGTGTCCGCCGCCGATCGCGACACGTACTTCGTGCGTGCCGAGGAGGATCAGCGGATCGGGATCATCGTGACCTCGGAGACCGGCAAGGCCCGGGTGGACGTCCGGGGCACCGACGGGAGCATCCTCGGTCCATCGTCCGCGGCGGCATGGGCAGCGGACATAGCCTCGACCCAGGACTACGTCATCGACATCAGCACGGTCGGCGACTCGACGACCTACTCCCTCACCGTCGCCGTGGTGACGCCCGGCACCGGCGGAATCGACGCGGCCGAGACGGGGACCGTAGTGGTCGACGCCCATGAGGAGGCGGTGAGCCGGGTGTGTCTGGACACCACCGCCGACGTCTCCTACGTCGCCGAGTCGGGGAGCGGGTACCTGGTGGTCACCCTGGGAACACCCGGCCAGTTTGCCACCGGCAAGGGGGGTGTCGGAGCCTGGGTCGAGGTGGTGTACCGCGACGGATCACCGGGCTACGTCGGCTTCCCCCTCGACCTGGACGCCGAGGTGACCGATCGTCTGATCGGAACCGCCCGGGTGTACGCCGGCGAGGGCGGCGCATTCGACGATGCGGTGGACGTCGCGTTCGACGTCGCCCGGTCGGCGGCACCCTGCGAGGGCGGGGCAGCGACATCGATCGTCCTCGGTCCGACCGGGCTCGGGATCGTCGACTTCGGCGCCGGAGTCGACGAGACGATCGAGCTCGTGCGCCAAGCCATGCCGGGAGCGTCACCCACGGTCGACAGCGGATGGCTCGCCGTCGCCGACTACGAGCCGGACTATGGGGTCTGCACGGTGAGCACCTCGACCGTGCGGGTGTTCACGATCGACAACCTCACGCTGCACTTCACCGATGGCGCCACGTCATGGGCCGCCGCCGGGACTCGCCACTTCGCCGGGTACCAGGCCGGCGAGGGAGTGTTTCCGTTCGCCACCCGCGGAGGCGTCGGGCCCGGGTCCACGGTCGGCGCCGTGCTGTCGGCGCATCCCGATGCGGGCGTCGGTGTTGGCCTCTTCGGCGGAGTCGACGTCTTCATCACCTCGCCCCCCGGGTCCGATGCCTGGCTGCGGGCGATGGCACCGGCGGCCACTGGCGATGACGACCTGGCGGCGTCGATCGCCACGGTGCGCGGCGGGCGATTCTGCGACTTCCCCGAGAGCTAGCCGCGCGCCCGGGCTCAAATCGCCCTCACCAGAGGACGCTGGCCAACCGCTCCAGGTCGCCCACCCAGTCCTCCCCGAGCATGAGCACCGAAACGTGGTCGGCACCCCGGTCGAGATGCTCACGCACTCGCCCGGCCACGGCATCGGCGTCGCCCCAGGCAACGATGGCGTCGACGAGGGCGTCGCTCCCGCCGTCACCCAGGTCGGCCTCCGACCAGCCGAGCCGAAGGAGGTTGCGCCGGTAATTGTCGGCGGCCAGGTACCGGCTCATGTGCTGCCGGGCCACCGCACGGGCCCGGCCCGGGTCCGTGTCGATGACGGCTGCCTGCTCCGGCGCCAGCAACGGCCCGGGGCCGAGTACCCCGCGAGCGATCGTCGTGTGCTCGACCGGGACGAAATAGGGGTGGGCGCCGGCGGTGCGAGTCGCCGCGAGCCGCAGCATCCGCGGGCCGAGGGCGGCGAGGACGACGGGCGGGGGAGCGGGATCGCCCGCGAGCGGGTTGGCTACCTGCGCCATGGCGTCGAGATACTCCGTCATCCGCTCGAGCGGGCGCTCGTAATGGTGGCCGCGGGCTTCCGCCGACGGAGCGTGGCTCACTCCGATGCCGAGCACGAATCGCCCGCCCGATGACTCGGCCAGGCTCATCCCCCCGATGGCCATCGCCATTGGGTCGCGTGCCCAGATGCTGGCGATGCCGGTGGCGGTGGTGATCGTCTTGGTGGCCTCGAGGAGGAGCGACGCGGTGGTGAACGCTTCACGGCCCCGGCTCTCCGGGAACCACACGGCGCCATAGCCGGCCGCCTCGACTCGCCGAGCCGCCGCCCGCACCTCGGTGGCCGGAGCGGTCACGAACGGCCAGCCGAACACACCCACCCGCCCGAGGGCGACGACGGGGGAGTCGAGTCTCACGACGCCAGGTTCCTCAGAGCGATCGCCTCGGCGAGGATCGAGTGCTCCAGGTCGGCGAGGTCGAGGCTCTCGTTCGGGCCGTGCGCCTGGCTGGTCGGATCTGCCGAGCCGGTGAGCAGGATCGACGCCGACGGGTAGGCCTCGGCGAAGGCGGCGACGAAGGGGATCGACCCGCCCACTCCGATGTCCGCGGGCTCCTTCCCGTAGGCGGCGGCGAATGCCTTCCTGAAGGCGTCGACGCGCGGGTCGTCGGTGCCGGCCAGCGAGAAGGGATGCCCGCTCTCGTGCGGCGTCGCGGTCACGGTCGCCCCCCATGCCGGGCGCGACTCGATGAAATCGACGAGGGCCTTCATGGCACGAACCGGGTCGTCCCCGGGGGCGAGCCGGACGCTCACCTTGGCGCGGGCCCGGGGGACCAGCTGGTTGATCGCCTTCGCCAGCGGGGTGGCGTCGATGGCGAGCACCGCAGCGGCGGGGTGGCTCCACATCCGGGAGGTCAGCGAACCCTCACCGATCAGGCCGACGCCGGGGAGCACGCCCGCCTGGGC
>JAZDHM010000286.1:0-2646 GCA_043805935.1 Actinomycetota bacterium | reverse complement strand
CCAAGATAAGGAAACTGAGTTGTCGTTTCACCACATCCATCTCCATGGGACCGCAGAGTATCGCCCGCCCCGGCTGCACTCTCCCCCTTCCACCGAAGGTGGGAGGGGGTTGGAGGGATGCTCCTATAGATGTCAAGTGGCGGGTTGGAGGATGTGGTGGATCTGTCGGGCGAGGTATAGCTTGAGGCAGCGGATGATCTCTTTTCGGGTTTTGCCTTCGCCGAGGCGTCGGGTCATGTAGTCACGGCTGGGTTGGTGGTAGCGGAGCCGGACGATGACCATCCGGTATAGGGCGGCGTTGGCTTGACGGTCGCCTCCCCGGTTGAGCCGGTGGCGTTGCTGCAGCCCGGAGGAGGCATCGACCGGTGAGGTGCCGCACAGGGCGGCGAACGATCCGGGGCTGGCGACCCGGTCGGGGTTGTCTCCGGCGGTGATCAGCAGGTCGGCGGCGACGATCGGCCCGACCCCGACCATCTCGAGAAGCCCGGGCGGGGCGGCCCTGTCGACGACGACCCGGATGTGGCCGGTGAGCCCGTCAATCTCATCGTCGAGGGCCCGCCATCGACGGGTCAGGGCCCTCAGGGTGATCCTGGCGGCATCGGTAGGGTCGCCGGGGTCTGTGGGCCGCCAGCCCACCGCCAACCGGGCCACCCGGATGATCGACAGGCCGCGAAGGCGTTCCCGTAGTGTTTCGGGGCTGGTGGCGACCACGGCGTGGATCTGGTTGGCGACCGCGGTGCGTTGTTTGAGCGCCGAGTTGCGGGCCACCCGGATCAGCCTGAGCGCCTCGGCCGGCCCGGTCCCTCCCCGGGGACGGCCCTCGGCTTGGCCCGAGAGCACCGCCCGGGCGGCGGCCACCGCGTCGGTGAGATCACTCTTGCCGTGGCGGCGTCGATGCTGACGGTTGGGACGGATCACCTCCACCACCCCCACCCCGGCCGCGGTCAACGACCGGGACAGGCCCGCCCCATAGGAGCCGGTGCCCTCCACCCCCACCCGGGCCAGGGTCCCGAAACCCTCCAACCAGCAGCGCAGCTGCCCATACCCCGCCGCCGTCGCCGGGAACATGGCGGTTCCCAGCACCCCACCCAACGGATCCACCGCAGCAGCCGCATGAACATCACGGTGAGTATCAACTGGGCTTCCCCCGAAAGCGTGGAGGGTTGCTGATGGCTAATGGAGCCTCCCGTTCGCTGGCACCTTGATGCCACGTGAGTGGCTCGAGGGCTTTGGAAGCGATCTGAGAGGCTGGTTTCATGCGGCCCGCTCCTTTCGGGCCTGTTGGGCGGCTCGTTCGTCGAGGACTTGTTCGTAGACGATGGGGGGCATCATTTCACAGGAGCTGTGGCGGCGCCGATGGTTGTAGTTGTCGATGAAGGCAGCGACCTCCCGGCGGGCCTGGTCCTTGGTGGCAAAGTGCCGGCGCGAGAGCAGCTCGTGCTCGAGGGTCGAGTTGAAGCTCTCCGCGGCGGCGTTGTCGAGCGCCGAACCGACACGGCCCATCGACTGGATCGTCCCGAGAGCGGCGCACGCGTCGGCGAACACGTTGCCGGTATACTCGCCGCCCTTGTCGCTGTGGAACACGACACCGGCGACCCGCCCGCCGCGCACCGCAGCGGCCATGCACATGGCGGCCCGGGCCAGCGGGGCGTCGTGGTGCTCACCGAGCGCGAAGCCGGGCAGACGCCGCGACGCCAGGTCCAACACGGTGGCCAGGTACAGCTTGCCCTCGTCGGTGGGGATCTCGGTCAGGTCCCCGCACCACCGCTGATCGACAGCCTCCGCCGTAAAGACCCGTTTGACCAGGTCCGGGATCGGGGCTGCTGCCTTGTCCGGGCGGGTCAGGGAACGTCGCTTGCGTCTGGGGCTCCGCCCCTGCAGGCCCTGGCGGGCCATCGAAGCCGCCACCGTGTTCTTCGACACCCTCCAACCGGCCTCGATGAGGTCCTCCAACACCCGGGGCGACCCGTAGGTGCCCGGCGTGCCACCCGAGTCGTCAAAAGACGCCTTCACCGCCGCGTCGAACTCGACCCGTCTCTGCTGGCGGGCTGTCGGTAGCCGGTCACACCACTTGTAGAACCAGGACTCGCTCACCTCCAACGCCCGGCAGGACACCGCGTGGGGCACTCGATGATCGGTCCTCTGGACGGCGATGAACGATGCCACGGTCATCGCGTCGCCTCCTTGACCCACAGGACCACGGATCGCTTGAGTACATCACGCTCCATCCGCAGCTCAGCAATGTCCTTGCGGAGCTGGCTCAACTCGGCGCGCTCGTCGACCGTGACACCTTCCCTCTCGCCCCGCTCAACACGGTCACGGTCCACCCAGTTACCCAGGGTGCCCGAGTTGATCCCGAGATCCCTGGCCACCACAGCAATCGGCTTGCCGGTCTCACGCACGATCCGGACCGCTCCCTCACGGAACTCACGGTCATACTTCCTTCGTGTCTCTGACACAACTACTCCTCAAAGAGCATGCCACCACGGTACGAGGGGAAGCCCAGCCGCAGCGTCAGTCGCCGGTGCTGGGTGAGTGGATCCCGGTGATCGACGCCTGGTTGGAGGCGGATCGGGAAGCGCCGCCCAAGCAGCGGCATACCGCCCGTCGGGTCTGGGAACGGCTGAGCGTCGAGTGTGGGGCAGT
>JAZDHM010000285.1:0-5588 GCA_043805935.1 Actinomycetota bacterium | reverse complement strand
CTTCTTCACCCTCGACCTCGGCCGGGTCGAGTTCGCCGGGGCCCTCCACGACCCGGTGGCGGCGGCGCTGTTGTGCGCCCCGGTTCCGGCGGAGTCGGTGTTCGTCGGCGGCCGGCCGGTGATCCGCGACGGGCACCACGTTTCGATCGACGAGGCCGCGTTGGTGGCGGAGCACGGTCGGATGGCGCGAGCGCTGGTGGGCTGAGGCCGCTTCCAGCGGCCGTTACCAGTTCCCGGTTACGCGTTGCCAGACGCCAGACGCCAGACTCCAGACGCCAGACTCCAGACGCCAGCAAGAGAGTCACCGGCTCGTCCGTCCAATTGCTAATGGCCAATAGCTAATAGCTCCCTCGCGCAGCGAGGGTTCCGACTCCCGTAACCTACGGCCGCATCCCATGGAAACTCTGCTCCCCCGCGACCTCGACGAGGCGGTCGAAGCCGCCGGCGCCCATCCCGACGCCACGATCCTCGCCGGGGGCACCGACCTCATGGTTTCGGTCACCTACCAGGGGTTGCGGCCCTCTACCGTCATCGCGATCCGCCGCGTGCCCGAGTTGCAGCAGTGGGATGGAAGGTTCATCGGCGCCGGCGTGACCTACGACCGGTTGGAACGCGGGCCGCTGCTCGCCATGGCGCAGGCAGCGCGCACCGTGGGCTCGCCCCAGATCCGCAACGCCGGGACCATCGGCGGCAATCTCGGAACGGCCAGCCCGGCGGGCGACTCTCTCCCCGTGCTCGCCGCCCTCGACGCCGAGGTGGTGCTCCGATCGAAGGACGGGGAGCGCACCCTGCGCTGGGACGATTTCATCACCGGGCCCAAGCAGACCACCCTGCGACCGGGTGAGCTGATCGTCGGGGCCCGCCTCCCCGAGGTCATCCCGGCGCGGCAGGCCTTCGCCAAGATCGGGCCGCGCACGGCCATGGTGATCGCGGTGGTCTCATGCTGCGTGTTCCGCGCGGAGGACGGAACCACCACGGTGGCCCTCGGTTCGGTGGGGCCCAAGACCGTCCGGCCGCGGCGAGCGGAGGCGATGATCTCCGCCGAACGCCGGCCATCTGCCGCCGCCCTGGCCGAGTTCGCCCGTCTGGTCTCGGAGGAGGTCTCGCCGATCACCGACCACCGCTCGACCGCCGACTACCGGCGGCACGCTGCTGGTGTCCTCGCCCGGCGCCTCGTGGAGCGGGTGCTCGCATGATCGAGATCACCGTCAACGGTGAACATCAGGTTGCCGATCCGGTCGGCCCCGAGAGCCTGCTCACGACGCTGCGCGACCGCCTCGGCCTCTTCGGCTCGAAGAACGCCTGTGAGCAGGGTGAGTGCGGCTCGTGTTCGGTGTTGCTCGACGGCCGACTGGTGTGCTCGTGCCTGGTGATGGCCGCCGACGCTGACGGGTGCGACGTGGTCACCGTCGAGGGGATCGCCGGGGAAGACGCATTGCACCGCGTGCAGGAGGCGATGGTCGCTGCGGGCGGCGTCCAATGCGGCTTCTGCACCCCGGGAATCGTGGTGGCGGCGACGCACCTGTTGGAGATGACTCCAGCCCCGACCGAGACCGACATCCGGGAGGCACTGGCCGGGAACATCTGCCGATGCACCGGGTACGGGGCCATCGTCCGGGCGATCGAGTCGCTGGTGGAGCGATGACGACGATCACCCGCCCGTCGCGGGTCGCTGGCGGCGTCGGAACCTCGATGGCTCGGCCGGATGGGATTCCCAAGGTCAAGGGGGAGTTCGCCTTCTCGTCCGACCTCGAAGCCGACGGCATGCTGTGGGGGGCCACGGTGCGCAGCCCTCACGCCAGAGCCCGCATCATTTCGATCGACGTCGCCCCGGCGCTGGCGATGTCCGGCGTGTTCGCGGTGCTCACCGCCGACGACGTGCCCGGCAAGGGTTTGTTCGGGCTGGAACGCGCCGATCAACCCGTACTCGCCACCGGGGAGGCTCGCTTCTGGGGCGAGGCGGTGGCGGTGGTGGCCGCCACCGATCGGGAGACTGCCCGTGGCGCCGCCGCCGCGGTGGTCGTCGACTACGAACTGCTCGAGGCGCTCACCGACTCCGAGGAGGCCGACCGCCGCGGCTCGACCTTCCGGGTGGTGGACATCATCCGGGGTGATCCCGACGCTCACGGCGCGGTGGTCGTCGAGGGCTTCTACGAGGTGGGCATGCAGGACCAGGCCCAGCTCGGCACCGAATCGGGCCTGGCCATCCCCGACGGAGCCGGTGGCGTCGACCTGCACGTCTCCACGCAGTGGCTGCACGTCGACCACGCCCAGGTGACCGCCTCCCTCGGGCTTGCCCCCGACCAGGTCAGGCTCCACCTGGCCGGGATCGGCGGCGCTTTCGGAGCGCGCGAGGACATCAGCCTGCACATCCACCTGTGCATGCTCGCCCTGCACACCGGGCGCCCGGTGAAGATGGTGTACGACCGGGCCGAGTCGTTCGTCGGCCACGTCCATCGCCATCCGGCGCGGATGTGGTACCGCCACGAGGCCGATCGCGACGGCACCCTGCGGCGCGTCGAGGCGCGCCTGCTGCTCGACGGCGGGGCGTACGCGTCGACTAGCTCGGCGGTCCTGGCCAACGCCTCGTACTTCGCCGTCGGGCCCTACGCCTGCGACTCGGTGCGGGTCCACGGCGTCGCCGCCCGGACCAACAACCCGCCGTGCGGGGCGATGCGCGGCTTCGGGGCGGTGCAGTCGTGTTTCGGGTACGAAGGGCAGATGGACCGCCTCGCCGCCGCCCTCGGCATGGACCCGGTGGAGCTCCGGATCCGCAACGCCCTCGGCCACGGCGACCGTATGGCGACCACCGGACAGCTGATCACCGGCAGCCTTCCCACCCGACGGGTGATCGAAGCGCTGCGCGACCTGCCTCTCCCCACCGATCCACCGGGCGACGACCCGCGTCGGCTCCCCGGCGGCACCGGCCTGACGACGCCCCCATCCGCGGTGGTGCGCGGAGTCGGTTTCGCGGTGGGCATCAAGAACCTGGCGTTCTCTGAGGCCTTCGACGACTTTGCCGAGGTCCGCGCCGTCCTCACCGCCGACGGGATCGAGATCCACACCGCGGCGGCCGAGGTGGGCCAGGGACTCGTCACCGTGATCGAGCAGATCGCCCGCACCGCCACCGGCATCTCCAATGTGTCGGTGGTTTGGGACCACACCGGACAAATCGGCTCGGCGGGCTCGACCTCGGCCTCCCGCCAGACCCAGATGACCGGCGGGGCCACCCTGGGCGCCTGTGAGGCGGTGGTCGCCGCCGCCCTCGCCAGAGCCGACGCCGACTCCCTCGACGACGAAGGCGCCTGGCGCGACGACCAGCTGGTGATGACGCTGGCCGACCTGGTGGCCGACGGACCGATCGAACGCCTCGAGCGGTTCCGCCACCCCCCGACCTCCCGGGCGGACGAGCACGGCACCGGCGACGTCCATGCCGGATGGGCGGTCGCCGCCCACCGGGCGGTGGTCGACGTCGATCCCGAACTCGGTCTGGTTCGGGTGGTCAGGGTCGACACCGCCCAGGACATCGGACGCGCCCTGAACCCGCAGGCGGTGATCGGCCAGATCGAGGGAGGGATCATGCAGGGTGTCGGCCTGGCGGTGATGGAGGAGATCGTCCTCGATCACGGCGTGATGAAGAACGCCTCGTTCACCGACTACCTGCTCCCCACCTTCCTCGACGCCCCCGAGGTGGCGGCCACCCTCATCGAGGAGCCCGACCATTGGGGGCCGTTCGGCGCCAAGGGTGTCGGTGAGCCGCCGACGATCTCGTCGACGGCGGCGGTCGTGGCCGCGATACGCAACGCCACCGGCAAGCCGCTCACCCGCGTCCCGGTCCGCCCCGAGGACATCGCGCTGTGAGCGACACTCCGGGGAACGAAATGCCGTGCGGGGCGGGCGCCCACGAATCCCCCGAAGGTCGAAGGTCGGATCCGCGATGCGCAATGCGCCAGAAGAGCGCATGAGAGTCGTCGTCATCGGCGGCGGCATCGCCGGTGCCTCGGCGGCCTACGAGCTCGCCGAGTCCGCCGACGTGGTCCTGCTCGAACGCGAAGCGGTGTGCGGCTACCACTCCACGGGACGCTCGGCTGCGCTGTTCACCGAGTGCTACGGCGACCCGGTCGTCCGCCGGATGGCCATGGCCAGCCGCCCGTTTCTCGCCCGACCGCCGGAGGGGTTCACCGAAGAGGACATCCTCCGCCCGCGCTCGGTGCTGTTCGTCGGCACCGGGGCCCAGCACGCCGCCCTGCAGGCATCCCTCGACGACTACCGGTCCATGGTCCCGTCGGTGCGCGGGGTGTCGGCCGAGGAAGCGCTGGTGATGTGCCCGGCCCTCGACGAGCGCGTGATCGTCGGCGGGATCTTCGAACCCGGCGCCCAGGACATCGACGTCCACGCCCTCCACCTCGGCTACCAGCAGGGCCTGCGGCGGCGAGGCGGCCGCATCCTCACCAACGCCGCGGTCGGCGGGCTGCGCCGCACGAGCACCGGCTGGACGGTCGAGTCGAACTCCGGGAGTTTCGACGCCGATGTCGTGGTCGACGCCGCCGGCGCGTGGTGCGACCTCGTCGGTGCCATGGCCGGGGCGCGGCCGATCGGGCTCGTCCCCAAACGGCGCACCGCCTTCACCTTCCGGCCCGGGGTGGAGCACCGCAGCTGGCCGATGGTCATCGACGTCGACGAGCACTGGTACTTCCGGCCCGAAGGCGTCCAGGTGCTCGCTTCTCCCGCCGACGAGACGCCGACGGAGCCCGTCGACGTGCGCCACGACGAGGCCGACGTGGCGCTGGCGATCCAGCGAATCACCGCGGTGACCAGGCTGTCGATCAGATCGGTGGACCACGCGTGGGCCGGCCTGCGGTCGTTCGTCGCCGACCATCGGCCCGTGAACGGGTGGGATCCGGACCTCCCCGGGTTCTACTGGCTCGCCGGCCAGGGCGGCTTCGGCATCAAGACCTCGCCGGCAATGGCCCGCTTCGCCGCCGGCATGATCCTCCACGGCCAGCCGCCTCCCGATCTCATCGCCGCCGGCATAACGCCCGACCTCGTAGGGGTGGCGCGTTTGAGGTGATCGCGATGCAATGCGCAATGCGCAAGACCTCCCCTGTCTTGCGGGCAGCGGACAACGGGAAGCGGATGGCCGGCAGCGGGCGACGGGTGACGGCCGACCGCGTGCAAACGGCGGGCAGCGGGAAGCGGGCAGCGGGAAGCGGCGGTAGATTCCCCTCACGGGCTGCAGTCGCGCCACCGTGTCGGCCAGGAGGGCGTGATGGCGAAGTGGACCGACGTCGACCCTCAGGGACTCCATCCCGAGAGCCTGATGATGACCTACGGGTTCCGCCCCGAGTGGTCGGAGGGAGCGGCCTCACCACCCATCTTCCAGACGTCGACCTTCGTCTTCCCGTCGGCGGCGGTCGGAGCGAGGTGTTTCCAGATCGCCTACGGCTTGTCGGCTCCCCTCGCGGACGAGCACCCCGACCTCATCTACTCGCGGCTCAACAACCCGAACCTCGAGATCGCCGAAGACCGGCTCGCCCTGTGGGACGACGCCGACACGGCCGCGCTCTTCAGCAGCGGGATGGCGGCGA
>JAZDHM010000284.1:0-2016 GCA_043805935.1 Actinomycetota bacterium | reverse complement strand
CGGATTCGTTGCTTCCATCACTGCCCGTCCTTTCCGCCAACCCTGAGGCAGGTCAGCATCTCAGGCCAACAGGCAGTTACACCGTCTTTCTGACACTCCCCGTCTTGGACGTGGGACGGGCCACCCGCACCATCCCCCCCGCCATCCGAAGAGCCCTGGAAGCACGCGACCGGGGCTGCACCCACCCCGGATGCGGGCGACCCCACCGCTGGTGCGACGCCCACCACATCACCCACTGGGCCGCAGGCGGAGGAACCAACCTCAACAACCTCCGACTCCTCTGCCGACGCCACCACCGCATCGCCCACGAAGGGAACGCACCAGTGCCGGCACGGGAATGAGCCCGGCGCGCCCCTACCCCTCCTGGAACCCGTTGGTGATCGGGAGCCGCCGGTCGCGGCCCAGCGCCTTGGTGGTGATCTTTACGCCGGGAGCCGCCTGGCGCCGCTTGTACTCGTTGCGATCCACCATCGCCGCCACCCTCGTCACGGTGTCGCGGTCGAAGCCCGCCTTGACGATCTCGGCGACCGAGTCGTCACCCTCGACGTACCGCTCGAGGATGGCGTCGAGCACCTCGTAGGGCGGCAGCGAGTCGATGTCGAGTTGATCGGGACGCAGCTCGGCCGACGGCGGCTTGTCGATCGTCGCCGACGGGATCACCTCCCCGTCACGGTTGCGCCATCGCGCCAGCTGGTACACCGTCGTCTTGGAACAGTCTTTCAGCACCGCGTACCCGCCGGCCATGTCGCCGTAGAGCGTGGCGTAGCCCACCGACATCTCGGACTTGTTGCCGGTGGCGACGACCATTCCGCCCTGCTTGTTGGAGAGGGCCATCAGGATCGCTCCCCGGGAGCGCGCCTGCAGGTTCTGCTCGGCGACGTCCACCTCGGTCAGGTCCCAGGCGGCACCAAGCGCCGCCAGGAACCCGGAGAAGGGCGGCTCGATCGAGATCTCGTCGAACCGGATCCCGAGGTTCTGAGCCAGGACCCGCGAGTCGGACACCGACCCGGGACTGCTGTACCGCGACGGCATGGTCACCCCCCACACGGACTGCGGGCCGAGGGCGTCGGTGGCGATCGCCGCGGTAAGCGCCGAGTCGATGCCACCCGAGAGCCCGATCACCACGCCGGTGAAGCCGTTCTTGCGGACATAGTCGCCCAGCCCCACCACCAGCGCTCGGTACACCGCCTCCACCTCGTCCATGTGCCGGTGGGAGGGAGGCGGGGGTTCGGGGTCCCCCTCGAGTAGATCGCCTCCGGACACGAACGTGGCGCCTACGCCGGCTCTGCCCTCCTCGGGGAGTGGGACGTCCACCCAGAACAGTTCCTCCTCGAACTGGGCGGCCCGGTACAGGACCGAGCCGTCGGCGGCGAACACCATGCTCTGCCCGTCGAACACCAACTCGTCCTGGCCCCCGATCAGGTTCAGGTACACCAGCGGCACCCGCGACGCCCGGGCCCGCTCCGCCAGCATCGCCTCGCGCTCCTCGCCCTTGCCCCGGTGGTAGGGCGATCCGTTGATGTTGAGCAAGATGTCGGCCCCCGCCGCCGCCTGATCCGCGGGCGGCCCGTCGGGCACCCAGACGTCCTCGCAGACCGACACCCCGACCGTCACGCCGTTGACTTCCCACAGTGCTCCCCGCGCCCCTCCGGGGGCGAAGTACCGATCCTCGTCGAACACCCCGTAGTTCGGGAGCAGCACCTTGTGGTAGACCCCCCGCACCCGGCCGCCCTGGAGCAGTCCGGCGGCGTTGTGCACCCGGGAATGCCCGGCGTCGTCGCGCACTGTCCCTCCGCTGCGATCCACGAACCCGACGATGGTCGTGGTGTCCCTGGCGGCGGTGGCGATCCGATGGAGGGTGGCGATGTTCTCGGTGACGAAGGCCTCCCGCAGCACCAGGTCCTCCGGCGGGTACCCGGTGATCGCCAGCTCGGGCAGGAGCAGCACGTCGGCCTGGACGTCCTCGGCCCAGGCCATCGTCTCGATGATCCGGGCGGCGTTGCCGTCGAGGTCGCC
>JAZDHM010000283.1:0-4161 GCA_043805935.1 Actinomycetota bacterium | reverse complement strand
GAGCAACCGGCATCGTGATCGGAACACTGCTACTGGCGGCGTGCGCCCCTGAGGCGTCGAACGCCGAGCGGATAGCGGTGACATTGGCCAACGACCACATCACCCTCGACCGGGCCGAGATCGCCGCTGGGACCGTGCTCTTCGAAGTCGAGAACCAGTCGGACGACTTGGTCCACGAGATCGAGGTCTTCGCCAATGCCACCGACGGGGCGATCCTTCCGGTGAGCAACTCGGTGGCCGACACCACTGGCCTCGAACTCGTCGACGAGGTCGAGGACGTCGTGCCGGGTTCGAGAGCATCCCTCACGGTGGATCTCGCCCCGGGGACCTACCTGGTGATGTGCAACCTCCCCCTGCACTACGGCAGCGGGATGTGGGCCTACCTGACGGTCATCGAGGGCTGATCGGCAGAGGGACTCGGCGCCGAGTTCCGCCAAGCGGGCCGGGGGAACCCGGCAGATCTCTGACCGCCTGGCACGATCCGGGTCTTTCGACCGTGGGCACCCTGTGGACAGCGAGAGACGATGTTCGGGAATGCCTGAACTCGCCACCCCCAAATCAGCAGGCCGGCCCGAACGCACCTCCGAGAGCGAGGAGATGTACCTCATCACGGTGGCGCGCGCCGTCGAGGAGGGGCGGTCCGGACCGATCCCGCTCGGGGTGATCGCCGAGACGCTCGGCCTTTCAGTGGCATCGGCCAACGAGATGGTGCGCAAACTCGCCCGCCGGGGGCTCCTCGGCTACGAGCCCTATCGAGGCGTCGAGCTCACCGACCGGGGCCGGCGGGTCGCCGACCGGGTGCTGCGGACCCGACGCCTGTGGTCCACCTTCCTGGCGGGCCATCTCGGGCTCGGCCCGATGGCGGCCGACGACCAGGCATGCCACCTGGAGCACGTCACCACGCCCGATGCCGCAGACCGGCTGGCGGAGTTCCTCGGGGATCCGCAGTCCGATCCCCTCGGACGGCCCATCCCCTCCCCCACCTTCCACCAGCAGACGAGCTGGCCCGATCTCCTGCTCGACGACGCCGCTGTGGGCGAAATGGTGGAGGTTGTGTCGGTCGGCGCCGCGCCCAGAGTGTCGAAGTTCCTCTCCGCCGAAGGGATCGTCCCCGGAGCGCGCCTCACCGTGGTCGGGGGCGGCACCAAGGGCGTCCTCATCGACTCGGGCGGGCCTGTGGTCCTCGCCCGCGAGGTGGCGCGCACGATCGAGATACGACTGGTCGGATCCGCAGATGCGGACTGACGTGCATCCTCGGCGAACGCCGCGGCACCGGCCCGAGGCAGCCGGCGGGAGCACGCTCGATCACGTTGCCCCTGGCCGGAAGGTCCGCATCGTGGGCGTGGTCGGGGGGACCCACCTGATGCATCGCCTCGCCGCCCTGGGAATCGTCCCCGGTGCCGAGGTCACCGTGGTGCGCGGTCACAGCCCACTGCTCGTGTCCCTGGGCGGAGCCAGGGTGGCCATGGGACGCCAGGCGGCGAGATCGATCCTCGTGGCAGAGGCGGCGCCGTGAGCCACCATGGGACTCTGGCCGGACCCGTCGATCCGCCACCGATCACCGGCGGGTCTGCCGACCCGCTGGTGGCGATCGCCGGCAGCCCCAACTCGGGCAAGACGACACTCTTCAACCGCCTCGCCGGGGAGCGCCAGATGGTTGGGAACTGGCCCGGCCACACCGTGGAACGCCACGAGGGGTCGTACGAGGTCGACCGCGTGGCCTTCCGGGTCGTCGACCTGCCCGGAACGTATGGACTGGTGGCGGTGTCTGCCGACGAGGAGATCGCCGTCGGGTTCCTCCTCGAACAGCGGCCGGACGTCGTGATCACCGTCGTCGACGCCTCCAACCTCGACGGCAGCCTGCATCTCGCCGCCCAGGTCGCCGAGGCGGGTCTGCGTCAGGTGATCGCGCTCAACATGGCCGACGTGGCCGCCCGGCGGGAAATCCCGATCGACGTCGGGGTATTGGGTGACGCGTTCCGGGCGCCGGTGGTCCCGACCGTGGCACGACGGGGCGAAGGCGTCGACGCACTGCGCCGAGCCGTTGCCATCGCGGATCCCGCTCCTCGGTCGGTGCTCGTCGTCGACTACGGGCCATTGCTGGAACCACACATCGCCGGCCTCGTCGAAATCCTCCTCGAACGCCCCGGCCTGGCGGACCTGGGATCGCCGCGATGGATCGTGGTGCAGTTGCTGGCCGGCGACACGGCACTCAGCCGCCGGATCGCCGGCCTCCCGGGGGCGGGACGACTCATGGACGCCATCACCGAGGCCCGTCGCTCCATTGCCGCGGCGACCGGTGGCGATGCCGCGGTGGCCGTGGCCGAACAGCGCTTCGCCTGGCTCCGGCGCACGGTGAACCGCGCCTCGGGCGTGGTCGACCACGGCACCACCTGGAGCGACCGCCTCGACCGCGTCCTGACTCACCGGTTCGCCGGTGTCGCGGTGTTCCTCGCCGTCATGTGGGTGGTGCTCCGGTTCACGACCGACGTCACCGCCCCCCTGGTCGACTGGATCGACGCCACCGTCCAGGGACCGGTGAGCCGCTGGATGGTCGCCCTCCTCGGTTCGGTTGGACTCGGCGGCGGATGGGTTGAACGGCTGATGGTCGACGGCATCCTCGCCGGGGTGGGAGGGGTGCTCGTGTTCGTCCCCGTGCTCGGCGGCCTGTACCTGATGCTCGGCATACTCGAGGATTCCGGTTACCTCGCCCGCGCCGCGGCGGTCATGGACCGGATGATGCGGTCGGTGGGCCTGCCGGGGAAGGCGTTCGTCCCGATGGTGATCGGATTCGGATGCACCGTGCCCGCGATCTACGCCACCCGTACGCTCGACACCCGCCGCGATCGTCTGCTCACCGGCATGATCGTCCCCTTCATGTCATGCGGCGCCCGCCTGCCGGTGTACGTGCTCCTCGCCGGCGTGTTCTTCGCCGGCAGCCAAAGCGCCGTCGTGTTCGCGATGTACCTCCTCGGCATCCTGGTGGCGGTGCTGGTAGCCCTGCTCATCGGCAGGACGGCGCTTCGGGAGGACGGCGAGGCGCCGTTCCTCATGGTGCTGCCGGAGTTTCGGCTGCCCAGCGCTCGGGTGGTGTGGGCGTCGACGCGGCAGCGGACGTGGGCATTCGTGAGTCGCGCCGGGACGATCATCCTGGCGGCGAGCGTGATCGTGTGGATCCTTCTCGCCATCCCCATCGGAGGGACGGGCCGCTTCGCCGACACGGACGTGTCCACCAGCGCATTCGGCAGCGTGAGCCGGATGGTGGCTCCCGCGATGGAGCCGCTCGGGCTCGGCGAGTGGGAACAGTCGGGGGCACTCCTCAGCGGGCTGATCGCCAAGGAAGTCGTGGTGGCCACGATGTCCCAGATGTACTCGACCGCCAACGAAGGTGCCGACCCGGTGTCGTCCGGGGTCGACGACGAGCTCGGCGACATCGGCCTGGGGTTCCTCCGCACCGCAACGGCGACCGTCCGGGCAGTCCCCGGCGCCTTCGGAGTCGGCTTTCCTGCCTTCGCCGACGATGCGCCCGGTGGCCTCGACACGGCGATCCGAGGCTCATTCGAGCGAGGGAGCGGCGGGCACGGCGCCCTCGCCGCCATGGCGTTCATGGTGTTCGTACTCCTCTACACGCCGTGCATGGCCGCGACGAGCGCGCTGCGCCACGAGTTCGGCGTGAAGTGGATGTGGGTGAGCGTCACCGGCCAACTGGTGATCGCCTGGATAGGGGCGTTCGCGGTCTACCAGGGCGGAAGGCTGGTGGGCCTGGGATGAATCTCACCGCCTTGCTCGCGGAGATCGGCCGGACACACGGACCGATCACGACGACCACCCTGACCGACCGCCTGGCGGCCGCCCCCGGTGAAGTGGCGGCGATGGTCTCCGCGCTGCGCGCCGCCGGGATGATCGCCACCGTCGATCCGGTGCCCGCCTGCCCCGACACGGCCTCGTGCTCCGCCACCTGCCCCGGACCGGCGAGATGCCCATTCGTCCCCGACCTCGGCGATGAACGACTCGCACTCCGCGTGCGCTGAGACCCGATCGCCTGCAAAACTCCGATGGCGGGGTATCGTGCTGCGGCCCCGTGAACACGCCGCTCCGTCGCCGGATCGCCCTCCTCGCCGTCATGCCGGCGCTGATCGCCGCCGCCTGTTCCGGCGGCGC
>JAZDHM010000282.1:0-4241 GCA_043805935.1 Actinomycetota bacterium | reverse complement strand
CACCGGCGCAATGGTGTCTTCGACGTTGTGGACGGCCCGCGTCACGCCCTTGCCGCCGTAGCGGCTTCCGCCGTCCCGAAGCTCGATGGCCTCGAGCGCCCCCGTCGAAGCTCCCGATGGAACAGCCGCGCGACCGAAGTGTCCGCCAGCGAGCAGCACCTCGGCCTCGATGGTCGGGTTCCCCCGGGAGTCGAGGACTTCGCGGGCCCGGATCGATGTGATCGTCGTCACGGGCCCTCCTATCGGGATGAAGGTACTACGAGGCAGGAGTTGGGGCGAGAACCGAATGCCGGCGTGGGTCGCCCGTTGCCCGTTCCCCGTTGCCCGTTCCCCGTCAGACGGACGCCCCCGCGTTCGTATTGCGCACTGCGCATTGCGGCGCCGCTCCGCGGCGCGTCCTCCTCACCTCGGTGCGTGCGGGTCGAACGGGCATCCCTGCCGGTACTCCCACGGCTGATCGTCGTGCTCGAGGAACCACGACATGAGCGACATGTCCGTCACCCCGGACCGATCGCCGCCGAGAAAGACCGTCACGGCCCCGTCGTCGGCGACCAGATAGAGATCGGCCCGGCCATCGCCGTCGAGGTCACCGGCCCGCAGCGCCCCCCGGTTGCGCCGCGGCGGGCGTCGCCACCTCCTCGGCTGCGGAGAAGCCGCCGGCACCGTCCAACACCACGAGCCTTCCGGACCCGAGGGCGAAGAGATCGGGGATGCCGTCGCCGCCCCGATCGCCCGTTGCGAACCTCCACGACCGGTCGACCGTCGCCGGCAGGGCCATCTGCACGAGTGCCGTGTCGAAACGGGGTCCGGCCCACACCGTGAGCACGCCCGGGTCGATCACCCACAGGTCGGCGACTCCGTCACCGTCCACATCGTCGGCCAGGTCGACCGCCCCCGATATCGACGGAATCGACGTCCGCACCACCGGGAGGTGATCGGTGTATCCGCTGGCGTGGGTGTACACCACCAGGGAGGTCTCGCCCCCATTGGGGCCCACGACCCACAGATCGGGGCGGTCATCTCCGTCGGCGTCGGCCATCAGCAGCGCCGTGCCTTCGGGAGCCGAATACGCCGTCAACCCATCCCTCCAGCAGGTGTCGAACTGGTGTATCGCCACCGCCGCCTGCACCCCGAGGCGTCCGGTCCCCGGCTGGGGGGTGATGACGACCACGTCGCCCGCCCCGTCCCGATCGACGTCGGCGATGAGGGTGGTCGCCCCGGAGCCCGGCTCGCCGAGGGCCGTGTCGAAGGTCAGCACCCGGCGGAACGAGTCGGCGGGCGTCCGCACCGGCATGGGCGGGTAGTGCGGATACCCGGGCGTGTATCGGGGGCCCTTCCACGAGAAATGCATCGGGTCCTTGATGTCCTGCCACGACCCGCCCCAGCACCAGCCCGCCTCGGTCCACGCCGCCACGAACCACGCCGGCATGTCGGTCACCAGCACGTTGTCCTCGCGGTAGGGATTGGTGAGGGAGTTCACGTCGATGGCGATGCCCACCGCATGAAACGACACGTACCGCTTCGGTGGGATGGTCCTCGGGTTGAACGACGACGTGGCCCACGGGTCGAGCGGGTAGACGTGCCCCCGCCGCTGCTCGCGCACAAGGTTGTCGATGACGGCCTGCAGGGCATCGACGGCCCGCTCGTGGACGAACACCGTCACCGGATCCTGGTCCCCGTTGGGGAGCTCCATCGGCACGAGGTGATCCCGGATCTCGGCCATGTCCCTGCCGAGGTAGGCACCCCAGGGGCCCCCCAGCGCCTCGGTGTCGACCATGCCGCCCTCGACCGTGGCGTAGGGACCGCGGACACCCTGCGGGGCGTCGCATCCCGCCGACTCGTTGAGTGACGGGAGGGAGCCCACCGGGCCGAGGACAGGGGGTGCCTCGTGGTCCGGGAGGTGCCACGGGTCCGCCTGCCGAGGGGCGGTCGTCGGCGGTGAGGTCGTCAGCGCGGTGGTGGTCGACCCGTCCAGGGGCGTCCACGAGCACGCCCCGACGGCCACGGCGACCACGAGCCAAGCGTACCGACCCGGAAGGTGCTTCACCCTTCCATCTTGCTCATGGCTCATGGCTCACAGCCCACAGCTCATGGCTCACAGCTCTTCGCGCTTGGCCCGCTCCCACGCCGCGTCCATCTCCTCCAACGACATGACGGCCAGATCTCCCGACGCCTCCACCACCCGGAAGCGGCGCTCGAACCGATCGGCGGCGGCGCGCAGAGCCTGCTCGGGATCGACCGCGAAGTGGCGGGCCAGGTTCACCACAGAGAACAACAGATCCCCCACCTCGTGGGCCCGATCGGCGTCCTCGGCGAGCACCTCGGCGAGCTCTTCACGGACCTTGGCGACGACACCGGCGACCGCCGGCCAGTCGAACCCGGCGCCGGCGGCCCGCTGTTGCAGCTGATGCGAGCGGGCCAGGGAGGGCAGCGATCGGGGCACGCCGTCGAGCAGCGAGTCGCGGCCCTTCTCATCCTTCTTGAGCCGCTCCCAGTTGGCGGCGACGTGCGCGGCCGTGTCTGCCGAGACGTCGCCGAACACGTGGGGATGGCGGGCGACCAGTTTGCGGCGGATGGCCTCGGCGACCTCCTCCACCCCGAACATGCCCGCCTCATCGGCAAGGGTGGCGTGGAACACGACCTGGAGGAGCAGGTCGCCCAGTTCCTCCTCCAGGTCGACGTATCCCGGCACGTCGGGCTCCCCGGCTGGCGCCGCCGCGGGAAGCGCCTCGATCGCCTCGAGCGTCTCGTACGCCTCCTCGAGTAGGTGACGGGCAAGGGTGTGATGCGTCTGTTCACGATCCCACGGGCATTCGCGGCGCAGCCGCGAGTTGGTCTGCACCAGCCCCGGCCATCCGGGGGCGGGGGCGTCGACGACGAGGGACACCCGCAGGCCGGCGTGGGCGGGCCGCAGGTCCTCGAGCGGGATCACCTCGACCACCTCGCCGGCTCCTCCCAGGTCGGCCAGACGGGTGATCGGCGTGTCGGGAGGAAGCAGGCCGAGCAGCGAGTCCCGCACGGCGTGCAGCGAGGCGGCGGTGTCCAGCTGGGCGATCACCGTAGGCAGATGGAGCAGCAGCGGAAAGGGCAACCCGTGGGCGTCGATCACCTGCATGCCGCGTTCGAGCGGATCGACGCCGCTGCGGGCGATCACCAGGTCGAGGAACGACTCCCCGCCCACGATGTTCACCCTGCCGACCCGGTCGCGCAGCATGGCGACGGCTCGCTCCCCGACGTACGGGCTCCCGGGCACCGCGTAGGTGACCGGACCCTCCGCCGCCAGGGCGAGCACCCGATCGACGATCCCCTCGTAGACCGCGGCGAAGTCGTTTGCCTGCTCGTAGAGGTCGTCGCAGGCCAAAACGCGTCGCCGCGCCGCAAGTTCGGCGGCGGCGGGGTGCCGCACGGTTCGAACGACCACCGGGGCGGACTGGTCCATGAGGACGGCGAGGGCGGCCGCCGTGACCCGGTCCAGACCCGCCGGGCCCAGCCCGACGACCCGCACCGGGCCGATGCTCACGACTCGGGTGGGACGATCCCCACCGCCGACCACGTTCCGTAGGCCGGCTTGAGCTCGACGGTGGCCGCCTGCAGCTTCGCGTTGAACCATTCCTGCCACAGCGCGTTCAGCTCGGTGGTGGGTATCGAGCCGACGGGGTCGGCGATGACCTCGTCGCGCGTCGGAACGGTGCGCTCGGTGACGATGATCACGTGCCAGCCGAATTCGCTCTCCACCGGGCCCGTGACCTCGTTGAGCGGAGCGTCGAGGATGGCGGCGGCGAAGGGCTCGACGTACGTGCTCGCGGTGGTGCACCCGAGATCGCCCCCGGTGCTCGACGTGTCGGTGGAGACCTCGGTGGCGACCGTGGCGAAGTCCTCCCCGGCCTCGAGGCGGACGCGCACCGCCTGGGCCTCCTCCTCGGTGGCGACCAGGATGTGCTTGGCGCACACGGTGGTGATGGCCGCCGGCGCGGCGAAGAGCGTGTCGAGATAGCCGGGTTGGGCGACCAGCCCGTTGATGGCCGTGATGCGGAGGACGCTGATCTCGGCATTGAACCGCACCATGCCGAGGCCCGCTCCGGAGAATCCCAGGAAGTCCCCCGGCGTGAGGTTGTTGGCCTCCATCTGCGAAACGAGGGCGTCGTACACGCTCTGGACCTTCGTGTCGTCGAGGGTGGCGCTGAAGTCCACCTGCATCCCGTCGATGAGCGCTTGCTTGGCGATCAGGGCGAAGATGGTGG
>JAZDHM010000281.1:0-6208 GCA_043805935.1 Actinomycetota bacterium | reverse complement strand
GCGTTGCCGGGGGCGGGGCTGCCGGGGGCGGGGTTGCCGGGGGCGGGGCTGCCGCCGCCGCGGTTGGTGCCAGCGCCGGCCCGGCGGCCTCTCCCGGCTCCCCGATGACGGCCAAAGCGGTGCCCACGCCGACCGTCTGGCCCTCGGGCACGAGGATCTGGAGGACCGTCCCACCCGCCGGGGATGGAACCTCGGTGTCCACCTTGTCGGTCGAGATCTCCAAGAGCACCTCGTCCTCGCGGATCGAGTCGCCGGCCTTCTTCGCCCAGCGGAGGATGGTCCCCTCCGTGACCGTCTCGCCCAGCTGGGGCATCGTGACCGTGACCGACATGAACGACCTCCTACCTGGCGGCGAGTGAGCGAACGGCTGCAACGACGCGATCGGGCTGGGGCACGAAGGCATCCTCGAGAGCGGGAGCGAACGGAATGTGGGTCTGGGGCGGTGTCACCCGCAGCACCGGGCCGTCGAGGTCCCAGAACGCTTCGGCGGCGACCCGCGCCGCCACCTCGGACGACACGCTGGCAAACGGGACGTCCTCTTGCACGACCACCAGACGCGAGGTCTTGGCGACCGAGGCGAACACGGTGTCCCAGTCGAGTGGCACGATCGTCTGTAGGTCTACCACCTCGACGGAGATCCCCTCCGCTTCCAGGGTCTCGGCGGCGGCGAGCGAGGTGTGCACCATCGCCCCCCACGTCACGATGGTCACGTCGGTCCCCTCGCGGGCGATCCGGGCCTGTCCGAGAGGGATTTCGTAGTCACCGGGCGGGACCGGTTCCTTGATGCTGCGGTACAGCTTCTTGTGCTCGAGGAAGATCACCGGGTTGGGGTCGCGGATCGCCGCCACCAGCAAACCCTTGGCCGAGGCCGGGGTCGACGGCACGATCACCTTGAGGCCGGGATGATGGGCGAGGAGCCCTTCCGGGCTGATCGAGTGGAACGGCCCGGCGCGCAACCCCGCTCCGCTGGGGCCGCGCACCACCATCGGCACGGCCTTGAGCCCCTTCCAGTGGTACTTCGCTGCCTCGGTGGCCAGTTGGTCCATCCCGGGGTAGATGAAGTCGGCGTACTGCAGCTCGACGACCGGGCGCAGCCCGGCGAGGGCCGATCCGACCGCCGCTCCGATCAGCGCCGACTCGGCGATCGGGGTGTCGATGACCCGATGCGGCCCGTACTTCTCGAACAGCCCCCTAGTGACCTTGAAGGCGCCTCCGAAGACCCCGACGTCCTCGCCCATGACGAACACCCGCTCGTCACGGCCCATCTCCTCGTCGAGCGCCTGGGCGACGGCGTCGAGCAAGGTGATCGGTTCGCCCTCGGGCGCACCCGGGGCCCGACCGGCCTCGGTGCGGAGCGCGAACACGTCGGTGTCGACCGACTCGGGGAGCGGATCGGCTTCATCCTGCGCCCATTCCATCGTCTTGCGGATCTTGTCCTGGATGCGCTCCTCGAGAGCGGTGCGGCGCGCCTCGTCGAGCAGCCCGCGCGAACCGAGGAATTCCTCGAACCGGGGAATCGGATCCTTGGCCATCCACTCGGCGCGCTCGTCGGGCTTGACGTAGTCGGCCGGATCGTGCCCGGCGTGCCCGAAGTGGCGAAAGGTGACCGCCTCGATCAGAGTCGGGCCCCCGCCCCGACGAGCCAGTTCGACCGCGCCCCTGACCGCGTCGTACACCTCGAGGACATCGTTGCCATCGACCACGACCCCGGGCATGCCGTAGCCGTCGGCGCGGTGGGCCACGTAGGAGAGCTTGAACTCGCGATCGTTGGGGGTCGAATAGGCGTACTGGTTGTTCTGGACGGTGAACACCACCGGGAGGCCGAGCACCGCGGCGAAGTTCACCGCCTCGTGCCAGGTCCCGGTGGCGGTCGAGCCCTCGCCACAATCGGCCAGGGCTACCCGGCGCTCACCGCGCTGCTGGAACGCCAGCGCATATCCGACGGCAACGGGGTAGGCATCGGGCAGAGGCGACACCACCATCAGGCTGCCCTTTTCTACGACCCCGAAGTGGCTGTTCCCGTCGCGGCCTTTGGTCGGCCCGGCGGCCTTGCCGTAGAAGTTGAGCAGGGTCTCCTCGAGCGTCACCCCCCTGGTCAACTGGGCGAGGAGGTCACGATGGGTTCCGCCGAACACGTCGCCCGGATCGAGGGCCGAGGCGATCCCGACCTCCGCCGCCTCCTGCCCCACACCCGGGTAGACGGCGCCAGAGAGGCGGCCGCCGCGGTACATGGTATGGAGGCGGGTCTCGAGCAGCCGGCCGGTGAGCATCAGCTCGTACATGCCGAGCAACTGCGCCTCGCTCAGCTCAGCGGCGTAACCCTTTGCCTCGATCATGTGTCCTCGCCCGTCAGTGGAGGCTCCGCCCCGAGGCAGCCAGCAGCGACTCCCCAACCGCCTCGGCCAGCGACGGATGGGCATGGATGAACGCCGCCGCCTCGGCGGGCAGCGCCTCCCAGCCGACCATGTACATGAGCTCGTGGATCAACTCGCCGGCAGATGGGCCGACGATCGCCGCCCCCACAATGGGCCCGCCCTTCTGCACCACGATCCTGACGATCCCCGTCGTGTCCCCCTTGATGACCGCCCGGCCGACCCCGCCGAATCCGTGGTCGTGGACCTCGACCTCGTGCCCGGCTGCCCTCGCCTGCTGCCCGCTGAGCCCGATCGAGGCGGCCTCGGGGGAGGTGTAGACCACCAGAGGGATGGCCCGATAGTCGACGGGCGCCGCCACCCCCGTCGCCATGTGGGTGATCGCGGCGATCCCCTCGGCGAACCCGGCATGGGCGAGCTGGGGCGTCCCGGCGACGATGTCGCCAACTGCGTACACGCCGGGGGCATCGGTGAGCATGGTGGCGCGGTCGACGACGACGTACCCGCGGTCGAGCCGCACCCCCGCCTCCTCCAGGCCGACGTTCGCCGTCGACGGCGCCCGGCCGACGGCGACGAGCACCACGTCGACTTCGACGGACTCCTGGCCGAAGGGGACCACCACGCCCGCCGGGGTCACCCTGGCCGGGTCGACGGCCACGCTCGTGTGGATCTGCACTCCCTTCCCAGTGAGGGCACGAGCCAGCACCTTGGCCGCCGCCGAATCGAGGCCGGGCACGACCTGGTCCATGACCTCGAAGAGGTGAACCGTCGATCCGAGATCGGCGAGCAGGCTGGCGAACTCGGAACCGACGGCTCCGGCGCCGATGACCGCCACCCGTCCCGGCTGGGACGGCCAATCGAGAGCGTGGTCCGAGGTGACGATCCTGGTGCCGTCGATCTCGTAGCCGGGAATGCTTCTGGCGACCGAACCGGTGGCGACGATCACATGCTTCGCCTCGATCCGCCGGTTTGTCCCGTCAGCCCCGGCGACGTCGACCGTCCCTCGCCCGCTGAGACGGCCGAGCCCCGGGAGCACCTCGACCTTGCGCTTCTTCATCAGGCCGGTGAGCCCCGAATACAGCTGGTTTACCACCGCGTTCTTGCGGACCAGGGCGCGGTTCCAGTCAACGGTGGGCGGTGAGGAGATCACACCGACCTCGGCGGCACCGGCCACCTCGGTGAACACCTCGGCGGTGTGCAGCCACGATTTCGCCGGGATGCACCCCCGATGGAGGCAGGTCCCCCCGACCTTGTCCTTCTCGACGAGCGCCACCGAGAGGCCGAAGTTGTGGGCGTAGAGGGCGGCGGCGTACCCGCCCGGCCCGCCCCCGATGATCGCGACGTCGTACACGCTGCCTCCGCCTCGGTGCCGAATGAGATTAGAGGGTACGCAAGTCGGTTCGCCCCGGGATCCGCGACCTACTTGCGCACTCGCTTGGAGGGTAGGGATCCCTCCCGGGCCGCCGGTATACCCTCGTCCGGTGCAGACCCGCTACCTGATCATCGCCGCCTTGATCACGGCCCTCGTCATCCTCGCCGCCTCCGTTGTGTGGTTCCTGATGGCGGCGACGTGACCGCCATCGAGACCACGGATGGGCTCACCCTCGAAGCGCTCTGGACCGATGCGGCCGTCCCGCCCGTGGGAGTGGTGGTCTTCTGCCATCCCGACCCGCGCCGACGCGGCACCATGCAGGCGCCGCTCATGCGGTCCGTCGCCCGCAGCTTGGGCGCGGCCGGGCTCCACGTGCTGCGCTTCAACTTCCGCGGGGTCGGGCGCTCGGAGGGCTCGTGGGGCGGGGGCCGCGGCGAGATCGACGACGTCGACGCCGCCGTGGCGGCGGCCTCATCAGCCCACCCGCGAATCCCCCTGGGGATCGCCGGTTGGTCGTTTGGCGCGGTGATGGCCTTGCGGTGGCAGGCCCGGGAACGCAGCATCTCCCGCTATGTCGGGATCGCCCCGGCGATCGGCCTCCCCGGCATGCTGGCGGTGCCTGCGGGCGGCGATCTCACCGCAGCGGACCGGTTGTTCGTCATCGGTGATCGCGACCAGTTCACACCGGCCTGGGCACTGGCCGACTACGCCGCGTCCATCGGCGGACGCCTCGAGGTGATGTCGGGGTGCGACCACTTCTTCTACTTCCGCCACGACCGGCTGGCGGCGGTCGTCGCCGCCCACCTCGGCGGCCGGGCCGGCCGCCCGTGAATCAGCGAACGGGCCGGAAGCCGCGGTTGCGCGCCTCGGCGAGGGTGTCGGGGCCGAACGAGGCCAGCAGGCGACGGCCGAGCAGATCGTCGGCGGAAGCCCGGGCCTCGAGGCTCGCCAGCTGAACGTCGTCGTCACAGTCGTAGACGACCATGTCGTCACGGGTCCCCACGAACCGCCGATCCGGGAAGCGACGGAGGCGGCCCATCACGCCACGTTGAGGGTGATGACCGCTTGGGAGATCTGCCCGCCGAGCGAGTTCACCGTGACCTCCCCGGTCAGCTCACCCTGGTTGAACTCGATCCGCCAGAGCTGATCGGAGAGGGCCGCCGAGCTGGTGACGACGTACCCGCGGTTCACCAACTCGACATCGAAGAACTGGACCGCCGTGGTCAGGTCGACGCCCAGCTGCACACTGAACTCCGTCTTGTGGTTGATCCGATCGATCAACGTCGACCCGATCACCCCATTCTGGGGAATCGGGAAGTCCGCCGGCACTGTCGAGGGGATCTCCCCCTCTCCGAAGATCACCTGCTGGCCACTGTCCGTGCTGGTCGTGTCGTCACCGCACGCGATCACCACGACGGCCATCAACGCGGCCAGCGCCAGGATCCGCACCGGTGATCTCTGGGAAGACATCAGGGAGCGGATGCTAGTGACGGCCGTATCCATCGATTCGGGGAGTCGGCTCGCCGACGACCAGCACCGCGGCCGGTGGCGGGTCGATGTCGAGCCGGTACCACGGGACCGTCACCGGCGACAAGGTGAGCGCGGTGAAGATCACCACGGGGGCGACACGGTCACGGACCCGCCTGGGAGTGGTCATACCCGCGGCGGCTCCCGATAGCCTCCGAATACTCCCTTGAGAGCGCCGGCGATCTCCCCCTCGGTCGCCCGTGCCCGGGCGGCATCGACGATGAGGGCCATGAGATTGGCGTCGCCGGCGGCCCCGGCGGTGAGTGCGGCGAGTGAGCACTCGACGGCGCCGGCGTCACGCCCCTCGCGGACTGCGGCGACCCGGCGTCGCTGCCACTGCTCGACCTCTGAGCCGATGCGGAGGATGTCCAATTCCTCTTCGTCGGCGCTGACGTACTTGTTGACCCCGACGATGACGCGCTCGCCCGAGCCGACGGCCTTCTCGAATTCATATGCCGAGTCGGCGAGCGCCGCCTGGAACCACCCTTCTTCGATACCCCGCAGCACGCCGTCGAGAATCGAGCCGCCACCGATGCGATCGATGTGAGCGAGGATCTCCAGCACCTTCGCCTCCATCCGATCCGTCATCTCCTCGACGAACCACGAGCCGCCGAGAGGATCGATCACGTCGCCGACGCCGGTCTCCTCGGCGAGGACCTGCTGGGTGCGGAGGGCAATCTCTGCAGCCCGCTCGGTTGGGAGGGCGTAGACCTCATCGAGGGCGTTGGTGTGCAGGCTCTGGGTTCCGCCGAGGACGGCGGCCAGCGCCTCGACGGTGGTGCGGACGACGTTGTTATCGGGCTGCTGGGCGGTGAGAGACACGCCGGCGGTCTGCGTGTGGAAGCGGAGCTTCAGCGAGCGCTCGTCAGTGGCGTGGTACCGGTCCTTCATCCACCGCGCCCAGATCCGCCGCGCCGCCCGGAACTTGGCGATCTCC
>JAZDHM010000280.1:0-9884 GCA_043805935.1 Actinomycetota bacterium | reverse complement strand
GGCCATCGTCCAATACATCTCCCGGAAGTTGGTGCGGGCGATCACCAGCGGATCGTCGAGGCCCGCGCCCCGCAGTGCCACCTCCAACTCGAGATCCACGGCCCAGTCCCCTGCAGCCTGCAGGTAGTCGAGCGGCGGGGGTTCCTGGGGAGGCGACGGCACCATGAACGGGGCGAGGGCCTCCATCGGCACCACCCACGGCGACACCGTCGTGGCGAACGACTTGCCGAGGAACGGCCCGAGCGGTTGGTACTCCCACCGCTGGATGTCCCGAGCGCTCCAATCGTTCACCAACACGAGCCCGAAGATGTGATCACCGGCGTCGTCGACGTCGATCGACGAGCCGAGCGGATTCCCCGGCCCGGTCACGAACCCCACCTCCAGTTCGATGTCGAGCGCCCGGGTCGGCGCGAGCCGGGGCGGGCCGTCGGACAGCTTCACCTGTCCGGCGGGCCGATGGATCGGCGTTCCGCTCACGACGAGGCTGCTGCCGCGCCCGTGGTAGCCGACCGGCAGGTGACGCCAGTTGGGCAGCAACGGCTCCTGTTCGGGGCGGAAGATCCGCCCGAGATTTCGGGCGTGCTCGATCGACGCGTAGAAGTCGACGTAGTCGCCGGGCTCGAACGGGAGGAGCATCCTCACCGTCGATCGGTCGATGAGTGACTTCACCGGAAGCCGCTCGAACGCATCGGTGGAGAGCGCTTCGGTGATCGCCTGTCGAGTCGGCTGCCACCCCGCCCTGCCGAGGGCGAGGAACGGGTTGAGCAGCGGGGCGCGCAAGGCATCGGCGGACTCGGCCGGGGCCATCCCCGCTTCGGACAGGGCGCGAAGGTCGAGGACGTGATCGCCGATGGCGGTGCCAAGCCGGGGGCCGTCGCCTCGGTCGAACACCCCAAAGGGCAGGTTCTCCAGGGGGAAGTCGGTGCCCTCGGGGACGGGAACCTTGCTGGGACTCACGGCCCCACCGGGAGCACGCCGATCGCGGTCAGGTCCTCCACCGGCTCGTCGAACGAGCACGAGCCATACCCCACGAACAGCCGCTCCCGACTCCGCGTGACGCTGGACCCGCCGAACCGGTGGCCGCGCCAGGTCAGCCCTCCCCGATCGAGGGTGAACGACGATGCGTCGCCGTCGCCGACGATCTCGGTGAGCTCGACGAGGTCTCCGCCGTCCGTAGCTGCGGTGGAGGCTGCCAGCAGGTTGACGAACCCGTGGTGGCTGAAGCCGGTCTCCGGGTCGAAATGGCGGAAGGGATGATGGAGCCCGGCCGTCGCCTTGAGGGGAAGCTCGCGATCACGACAGCCGGCTATGACCGTGGCGACCACCCCGGGAGGGGGAAAGGCCTCGGCGACGCGACCCCCGCATCGCAGCTTCGCCCCGAGAGCCGCCCCAGCCGTACCCCGCGTTGCCACGATCGAGTCGAGCGCCGCCGCCGCACCATCGCGCCACGGGATCTCGAAGAACATCGGTCGCTCGAAGACGTCGGCGGCCCGGACCATCCAATCGGCGGCGTCGCTGGTGGGAAGCGGAGTCTCGACAACTTCAATCAGCGCGCTTCCGTTCATCTGGGTGTCGAATGCCCGAACGGCCAGAGCGTCGCTGCCGACCGCGTCGGACCCCCCATCGGCGGTGACGGTGATTCGCCACGGGTATTCCCACTCATCCATCGTGGCCACCAAGACAGCCCCCAGGTGGGTGAGCCGGGACGCCGGGCAGATGAACCGGTCGATCATCCAGGCGTTGCCGCCGCCGCGTCCCGCCCGATACCCGGCGACCGCCGACTCCATGTCGAGGCGGGCGGGGGGGAACAGCCCCGCGTAGTCGATCAGCCGGGACAGCGCGGCGGTGCGAGCGTCGCGAGTGACATCCAGCCCCATGGACAGCAAGGCTACCGCTGCCCGCGACGCGGCAACCGTGACCCGCTGCCCGCTACCGCCCCCAAAGCCGTCGCCCGTCACCCGTCGCCCGCCGGGACCGACCCGCCCTGTCTCGCCCTCTCCCTCTTACTCAAGACTCAAACTCACGAGTCGGGACTCCAGACTCGATACTCATGGCTCAAAACTCGAAACTCCCCCGCAAAACACGCGAAGATACGGGACCGCACGAGACTGCCGAGGGAGCACCACCATGACCGACGTCGATCAGGCGACTCTCGACCGCGCCAAGGCCATGGCGCGCAGGGACGCCTTCCCCCTCAAGGGTTTCTCGCACCTCGAATGGTGGGTCGGCAACGCATTCCAAACGGCCCAGTTCTTCCGCTCCCAGCTCGGGTTCGCCATCACCGGGTACCGGGGCCCGGAGACGGGCACGCGCGAAACCGCCTCCTACCTGCTCGAACAGGGCGACATCCGCTTCATCGTCACCGGGGCCATGGGCCCCGACCACCCGGTGAGCGATCACGTCCTCCGTCACGGTCCAGGGGTGCACGACGTCGCCATCCTTGTGCCCGACGCCGAGGCCGCCTTCGAGATGGCGCTGGAACGCGGCGCTGATCCTGCGGCCAAGCCGTACGTGATCGAAGACCATGGCGGCAGGGCGGTGATCTCCGCCATCCAGGCCTACGGAGACACGATCCACTCATTCGTGGAGCGCGAGGGCAACCTCCCCGGCTTCGAGCGCCGCGAAGACTCGATCGCCGAGCCGATCGGGCTGCAGTTCATCGACCATGTCGTCGCCAACGTCGAGCTGGGGAAGATGAACTACTGGGTGGAGTTCTACGAGCGGGTATTCGGGTTCACCCTGCTCAAGCACTTCGACGACGAGGCGATCAGCACCAAGTACTCGGCGCTCATGTCGAAGGTGATGTGGGACGGCACCGGCATCATCAAGCTTCCCATCAACGAGCCGGCGCAGGGGCTGAAGCGCTCCCAGATCGACGAGTACCTGCAGTTCTACCGCAGTGCCGGTGTGCAGCACATCGCCATGCACACGGCCGATCTCGTGAGCACCGTCGGTCAGACCCACCGCCGCGGGCTGCAGACGCTGACGGTCCCGGCCACGTACTACGAGGACGTGTGGCAGCGGATGCCCGGCCTGGCCGTCGATCGCACCCGAGTGGAAGAGCTCCAGATCCTTCTCGACCAGGACGAGGGTGGCTACTTGCTGCAGATCTTCACGCGGATGCTCCAGGATCGCCCGACGGTGTTCTTCGAGTTCATCGAACGGAGGGGAGCCACCGGCTTCGGGCAAGGCAACTTCAAGGCCCTCTTCGAAGCCATCGAGCGGGAGCAGGAGCGGCGCGGCAATCTCTGACCCGGAGCCTGCCGGCGTGATCGAGATCGTCGAGGTCGGACCACGCGACGGCCTGCAGAGCGAGCAGGCGGTCCTGCCCATCCCGACGAAGGTCGAGCTGATTCGCCGGCTCGAGGCCGCAGGAGCCCGCCGTATCGAGGTCGTATCGTTCGCCAACCCGGAACTGGTGCCCCAGATGGCGGGCGCCGAGGAGGTATGCGCCGCTCTCGCCACTCGCTCCTTCTCGGCGATCGGGTTGGTGCTCAACGATCGCGGCCTCGAGCGGGCGTCCGCCTGCGACCTCGACGAGATCAACCTGGTGGCGTACGCCTCCGACGGTTACGCCGAGAAGAACTCGGGGGCGACCGCCGCCCGCCGCAACACCGAGGCCGCCCGGCTCGCCGCGTCAGCCGATCGCCGGGTAACCGTGACGATCGCGGTCGCCTTCGGGGACCCGATCGACGGGACGGTTCCGCCCGAACGGGTGGTCGACATCGCCGCGGCCATGGCCGCCGCCGGGGCCGTCGAGATCGCCCTCGGTGACACCATCGGCGTCGCCGTCCCGCCCGCGGTGGAGCGTCTGGTCACCGCGCTCCGCGGCGCCCTTCCCGGGACCGGCATCCGCTGCCACTTCCACAACACCCGCAACGCCGGCTACGCCAACGCGTTCGCCGCCATGTCGGCAGGGTGCTCGGCATTGGACGCAGCGGTCGGAGGCTTCGGCGGCAGCCCGTTTTCCCCGGGAGCGGGCGGCAACGTGGCCACCGAGGACCTCACCGCCATCCTGCGGAGATCGGGCATCGACACCGGAATCGACCCGGAGCGAGCAGCCGAGATCGGGGCATGGCTCGCCGCGCAGCTGGGGCACGACTCACCGTCGGCGATGACCGGGCGTGCGGCAGCGTGGCCGCCGCGGTTCACGGCTCCTTGAACGTCACCGCGAACGAGGCCTCCACCGGATCGCCATCGCGTTCGGTGAGAGCGACGAGGTCCGCTAGGGAGAGCGTGCCGCTCTCGTCGAAGTCGATCCACACCCGCACCCAGAGGGTGGCGTCGTCGGTGAGGGGATCGTCGAGGGTCACCGTGATGTCGTTGGCATCCCCGGGCTGACGCAGCCCCGAGAGCCCGACGCGGGCACCCGGCTCGCCGCCGTCGTCGGCGAGGATCTCGACGAAGCCGGCCGACGGGAACGTCACGGCGTCGATCACCACGGTGTCGCCTTCCGACTCCTGGTCGGCAACGGTGACCGATCCGGGTTCGCGCACCAGCGTGGTGATGACCGCCGAGCCGATGGCGAGTGTGCCGTCGTCGCGGACTCCCGCCTCGTCGGCGCCCTCGTCGGGGTCGAAGACCCCGTTCTCATTGCGATCGACATAGGCCACCGCATAGACCAGCTGCGTGGTCCGCAACGGCGGATCCAACTCAAAGGAGAGGTCGGTCACCGTCCCCGCCGCGAGCAGGCCGGTGATCGCCAGGATCTCGCCGGGCTGCTGCGCCTCGTTCCGCTGCACCGCCACGAAACCCGGGCCGGGCAGTGTGGCGGAGGCGACGGTGAGCGTGGTGCCGTCGGTCGTCTGCTCCTCGAGGACGGCGTCGGCGGGCCCGAGCGGAGCGAGCAGCGTCAATTCGGCAGAGGCCGAGGCGGGCTCCCCGCCGGCGAGAGTGGCGATCGCGTCGATGAAGTCCGGGGGTTCGTAGCTGTACCGGCCGTCTTCGTCGACGTCGATCTGCACCGTGACGTGGACGACCATCGGCTCGGCGATGGGAATGTCAAAAGGCACCGTGACCTGCTGGACGATCCCGATCGGCAGGAGTTCGGACACCCCCAGCACCGCGCCTGGGGAGCCCCCGTCGTCCTCGCGGGCGACGACGAACCCGGGGGCGGGGAGCGTCACCGAGTCGACGACGAGGGACGATCCCTCGATCCGCTGGTCCGAGACCGAGATGGCCGCCGGGCTCGTGGCAGGCGGGCTCTCGGCGATGCTCGCCTCGGTGGTCGTCGTCGTGCCTGACGTCTCGTAGCCGCACGCCCCGGCGAGCAGGGAAGCGACGAGCAGGGGGGTCATCCGTCGGATCATGGCGTGACGAGCGTACCGGGACGGCGGCACATGCCGACCCGGTCAGGCGCCGTGGCGCGCCCCGATCCGGTTCGCCACCCGGGTGCCTGCGAGCACGACGAAGAACACCGCGACGGAGAGCCCCGAAACCGTGGCGCCGGTGGCGGTGTCGTTGTGGAACGAGATCACCAGGCCGCCGACCACCTCGGCGAACCCGAGGAGCATGGCGACCGTCATGACCACGGGTACCCGCCGGGCCAGGAGGATTGCCGTCGCCGGCGGAGCCACGAGCAGGCCGAACAGGAGCAATGCCCCCACCGCCCGAAACGAGGACACCACCGCGATGGTGATCAACCCGAGCATGACGAGATTGGCGACCCGCGGACGCATCCCCAGCGCCTCGGCCTTCTGCTCGTTGAACGCCAGCGCGAGGAGCGGCCGGTAGAACAGGACGACCCCGGCGATGACCAGCACGCTCGCGACCAACTGCAGCCAGAGGTCGCCCACGCTGACCCCGAGGACGTCGCCGAACAGGACGGCGACCAGGTCCACGGCGAACGAGTGGGTGCGCGAGATCACGATCACTCCCACGGCCAGCATCCCCACGAACAGGAGGCCGATGGCGGTGTCCTCCCCGAGTCGGGTGGTGCGGTGGATCAGGGCGATCGCCCCGATCATCACCATCGCCGCCGCCACCGCCCCGATCACCGGATCGACGCCAATGAGCAGGGCGAGGGCGATGCCGGGGACGATGCCATGGGCCAGTGCATCTCCCATGAAGGCGAGCCGCCGCAGCACTACCCATGTCCCGGCGACCGAGGTCGCCACCACCGCCAGCAAGCCGGCCAGCAGCGCCCGCTGCATGAAGTCGTAGGTGAAGGGGTCGGTCAGCCAGTGCATCCGGCGGCTATTTCAGCGCATCGGCGATCAGGGTGGCGTCGGTGCGGATGAGATCGAAGTACGAGCCGCCGGCTGGCAGCGCGTCGCTCGACAACACCACCACCGGGAGCCCGCCGGCCTCGGCGGCGAGGGCATCGGCCAGGTCGGTCGGCTCACTCGCTTCGGCGAACACCGCCACGACGCCCCGCTGTCGGATCGTGTCGGCGAGTGCGGCGACCGCACCGGCCCCGGGTTCCTCCACCGTCGACCCGCCAGGGATGACGGACCCGACCACCTCGAAAACGTACCGGTCGGCAAAATACCCCAGGAAGGCGTGGTTGGCGACGAGTAGTCGGTGCTCGGGCGGGACCGCGGCAAGGATCGCCTCGACGTCGTCGTCGAGGGTGGCCAGCCTCTCCCGGTACGCCGACGCCGATGCCTCGATGGCATCCGCCGAACCGGGGGCAGCCGTCACCAGGCCGTCGACGATCACGCCGACCGCGGTCGACATCCGGGCCGGGTCGAACCAGAAATGCGGGTCGGGCACCCCGCCCGGGTACGTGATCGGCCCGACCGCCGGACCCACGGCGAGCACGGTCACGGCAGCCGGCAGGGCGCTCAGGGCGTCGGCCAGGCCCGACTCGAGCCCCAGGCCGTTGACCACGACCAGATCGGCGTCACGGAGCAGCGCGGCGTCGGAGGCCGAGGCGGAATACTCGTGAGGATCGACCCCCGGCGGCATGAGCACCTCGACCCGGGCGGCCTCGCCGGCGAGGTTGGACACCACGTCTCCGAGGACCGTGGTGCTCACCACCACGAGGGGCCGCTCGTCCACCGCGGTGCCTTCGCCGCATCCCAGGAACGAGAGGGAGACGACGAGGAGGAGACCCCGGGTAAGAATGGTTCTCATTCGGCGAGGGTAGGTCGGGCCGCGCTCAGCTGTCAAGAATGGTTCTCATTGTTAATGTGATGGCCATGGTCCACACCATCGAACCGCAGGTCACCGGCCGCCTCACCGAAGCCGGCACCCGGTACACGGCATCACGACGGCTCGTCGTCGACGCCCTCCAGTCGGCACCCGGGCCGGTGACTCCGACGGAACTCGACCGCATGCTGGACGGGGCCGTTCCCCTCTCGTCGCTCTACCGCGCCATCGCAGTTCTCGAGGAGGCCGGCATCGTGACCAGGACCCACGACCAGGCCGGAGTGCTGCTCATCGAGCTGTCCGAGTGGCTCGCCGGTCATCACCATCACCTCGTGTGCCGGTCATGCGGGGAGGTGCTCGACATCGAGATCCCCCGGGCCACCGAGGTCCGGGTGCGCGACCTGATCGACCAGATCGCCGCCGAGTCCGGCTACACGGTGACGGGCCATCGCATCGACATCGAGGGAACCTGCCGGGCGTGCCGGCGCCGCTAGCCGCCTCCGGCACCGGGGTGGTCCTGGCGTACGGCGCCCGGGTGGCCGTCGACCGGTCCGACTTTTCCATCCCGATGCGGGCGCTCACCGCCGTGATCGGGCCGAACGGGTCGGGCAAGTCGACCCTGCTCAATGCCATAGCCGGCCTGCTCGCCCCGCGGGAGGGGGAGATTTCCGTACTCGGCCGGAGGCCGCAGGATGCCCACGATCGGGTGGCCTACGTGCTGCAGGCCACCAAGGTCAACGAGGTGATGCCGGTGACGGTACGCGAGGTCGTGGTCATGGGCCGTTACGCCCGCCGCGGGATGCTCGGCAGGCTCCACCGGTCCGACCGCGAGGCATGCGACGCCGCCATGGAACGCCTCTCGATCTCCGACCTCGCTGGGCGCCACCTCACCGAGCTGTCCGGAGGGCAACGCCAGCGGGTGTTCGTCGCCCAAGGACTTGCCCAGGAGGCGGACATGCTATTGCTGGACGAGCCACTGACCGCCCTCGACCTGGTCTCCACCGAGGCGATCTCCCGAACGGTCGCCGACGAGGTCGCCGCAGGGACGACGGTCGTGCTCACCACCCACGACGTCGCCAAGGCCAATGGCGCCGATCACGTGCTCCTGATGGCGGGACGCGTCCACACCGAGGGACCGCCGGCAGTTGCCCTCTCTCCCGACCGGCTGTCGGATGCCTACGGCATCGGCATCGTGCACCTGGAAGACGGCTCGATCGTGCTCGACGATGCCGCCCACCGCCCAACCCTGGGGCGCCACGTGCACTTCGAGAGGAGGGGATCCGGCAAGGATCAGACCCCCTGACCAGGGCGATCGCTGGAACCATCGACCCGGGGAGTTGACAGGCGGCCGGTACTGGGGGACAGTCGGAGTATGGACGTCGCCGATCAGATCACCTGCGTGGAGTGTCAGGGAAGCGCCCGGCTGGTGTCCTTCGCGCCACCCGACGAGGGATTCGCCCCGGGCGACGTCGTCACCTACGTCTGCGGAGACTGCGGCCACCGCCTCGACTTGGTCCTCGAGGAGGACGAGTCGGAGGGGCGCGACACCTGACCGCCGGGTAGCCTGCCGCCAGCCAACCGATCGGGGGATTCGCACATGCGAAGATGGCGCAATCTCCTCTTGGTGATGGGTCTGCTGGCGCTGATCGTGTTCCCGAGCGCCGCCCTCGCCCAGGAGGAACCGAAGATCGATCTGATGCAGTTCATCCCGGAGCAGTTCAGGGCAGACTTCGCCGACCGCAACGGCGACGGGATACCGGACCTCGGCAAGATCCCGCCGGAGGGGGTAGCCGGGATCTGGGACGACAAGGTCGGCGAGGTGACCGACGAGGGGTTCCTCGCCGCCGTGAGCGGAGACTTCAACCCCGGCGATGAGGGCTCGGCCCTCACCGGCGCCTGCAAGGGCGTCGTGATCTCCTACGACGCGGACGGTCTCTCGGTCGACGCGATGTTCGACACCGGCGGGCCCGACCCGCTGATGGACATCTACGGCAACCAGAAGATGACCAAGTCGAACCCTCTGCAGGTCGACACCCGCGGGGTCCTGGTGTACTACGGCTCCAGCCAGCCGGAGACGTTCCACGACCACCGCTGGTTCATCAAGGCAGAGGGCGTGTTCAAGGACGACGGGGGCGATCCCAACCCGAACGACAAGAACCGCAACGCCGGTTCGGTCGACTTCGGCAACCTGCTCCCCTTCCCGTTCACCGCGTTGATCCAAGCCGAGGGGGCGTGGGTGGACAATTGGGGTGCGACCGAGCTCCCCGAGATGGCCGATGCCGACTACCCGACCCCCAACTGCGTGGGGCATGGATGGGTGAAGTTCGTCGGGCCCAGCCCGTTGCTCACTCCTCCGGGGATCCTGGCGCTGGCACTCGTGGCTGCGGGGTTCACCGGGGTCCTGTTCAACGCCCGTCCGGCTCTGTCGTGGAAGGAGTGAAGATGCCCGAGACCATCCTCAAGCGGCATCCGATCCGCGGAGCGATCTGGGGACTGCTCTTCGGGGCGGGCCTCGGTTTGCTCCTGATGGTGCTGTCGATCGTTCCGCTGTCGATCCCCACCCTGATCATCTACACCGCGGCGGCCACGGTGGTCGGAATCCTGTGGGGGCTTTTCGCCCCCGCCAAGAGGCCCAAGAGCGCGGCGCCGGTGGCGACCCCGCCGCCTCCGGCAACGACGAGCTGACGGCTATCGGGTGACGACAGTTAATGTCGGGGCGGGCACAACGGGCCCGGCCCCACGCCTGGGAGCCCCCCACACCGCAGAGGGGGTGTGCGGGATACCAACGCCCC
>JAZDHM010000279.1:0-3176 GCA_043805935.1 Actinomycetota bacterium | reverse complement strand
CGGATCATCTGTGACCGCCTCGTACCCCTCCCTCGTCAGACCCGGCACGTGCGCCCGCATCAGAACGGCCATGGCAACCCCTTCGTACGCGCCTCGGCGGGGCGGACCGCGGGCACGCCATCGGAAGGCGGGGGCTACCGGGGCCGAAGGCGGTGGCTGCATCACGTGCGCCGCGTGCCGACGGTGAACAGAACGAGGGCCACCACCATCGCGCCGGCCAGGACGGGAAGGACGATGGTCCCGAACCGGGCCCCATCCACGACCCACCGACCCTCGGCGCCGACGCCTACCCGATCCAAGTAGCGCCACACCGACCACACGACGGCCGCCGCGAGAAGGGCTCCGGCGGCCGCGGCGGATTGAGGTCCGAACCGCCGTCGCACCCCGAGGATCGCCAGGGCGGAAGGGACGGCCACCGCGTCGGCGGCGATCACCACGAAGTACTGCATGGAGGGGTCGTAGCGAAGGGCGACCGCGGTGGCGGCGCCGACCGTGGCGGCGCAGACCGTCACCGCGCCGGCGGTCACCAGCCACGAGGCGGCGCGCCGACCGACATCGCCGAGGCCGGAGCCGCCGAACCAGGGACCGTCGGTGAGGGGGGCCAGGTGGAAGGCGAGCCCGATCACGAACGCGCCGACAAGGCTGACGTGGATCACGAAGGTGAGCCGGGGATCGTCCGGTGGGGGGACGACGAGGAGCGGGATGCCGGCGGCGCACCCCACCGAGGTCCACAGGACGGTCCGGGCCAAGAGTCTTTCCGCGGAAGGCACTCAGGCCTCGGCGATGCCCCGCGCCGCCACCACCCGCGCCCGGGCCATCTCGACGTAGGCCGGCTCGGTGTCGTACCCGATGTAGTGGCGGCCGGTCTGGATCGCCGCCACCGCCGTCGACCCCGACCCGATGAAGGGGTCGAGCACCAGGTCGCCGGCGAACGTGTACAGCTCGATCAGCCGGCGGGGCAGTTCGACCGGGAACGGGGCGGGATGGCCGACCCGGCGCGCCGACGCCGGCTTGATCTGCCACACCGACGTGGTCGCCTCGAGGAACTCCTCCTTGGAGATGGTGTCCTCTCCGAGGCGTGCCCGGCCGTAGGACGCCTTGGAGGCAACGAGCACGTACTCATGGACGTCGCGCAGGGTCGGGTTCTTTGCCGACCGCCACGAGCCCCAGGCACAGGACCCCCCGGCTCCGGCCGCCTTCTGCCAGACGATCTCTCCGCGGAGCATGAACCCGATGTCCGACAGCAGCCCGGCCACGTAGTGGTTGAGGGGCAAGTACGGCTTGCGCCCGAGGTTGGCGACGTTCACCGCCACCCGCCCGCCCGGCTCCATCACCCGGAAGGTCTCCTTGAGCACCCGGTGGAGCAGGTCGAGGTAGTCATCGAGCGAGAGGTCGTCGTCGTACTCCTTGCCGACGTTGTACGGCGGCGAGGTGACCATGAGGCTGACGCAGTCGTCGGGGATCGCCTCCATCGTCTCCGACGACCGGCAGTGCAGGGTGTCGAGGATCTCCGGCGGCGGGGGTTGCGGGTCGCCGGACACCGGGTCGGGGGCGTGATCCAGCAGCCGACGGCGATAGAACGCCGACGCGTCGTGGCTCTCCCTCTTGCCTGCGCCGAAGCTGGCGGTCTCCGTCGCCACCGCGCGTGACCTCCCTGATACGAGGAGTCACCCTATCAAGTTATCCACAGGGAGGTGAGGATTGTGATGACCGTGGACGGTCTTGACACCTCCGCCGTCTCGGGTAGGGTGTTCAGGTATGCCCAAACACTTGACCGTCGCGTCCGTGGGTGAAACTGAACTCTCCCCCACCTCCGAAAGCGAGGAGATGTACCTGATAACGGTGGCGCGAGCCGTCGAGTCCGGCCGACCCGAGCCGGTCCCGATGCCGGTGATCGCCGAGGCCCTGTCGGTCTCGGTCGCCTCGGCCAACGAGATGGTCCGGAAACTCGCCTCCCGCGAGCTGGTGACCTACGAGCCGTATCGGGGGGCGGGGCTGACCGCAGCGGGCCGCGCCGTGGCGAACCGGGTCCTCCGGACGCGACGGCTGTGGGCTACGTTCCTCGCCGAACATCTGGGGTTCGCTCCGATCGAGGCTGACGATCAGGCCTGCCACCTCGAGCACGTCACGGCCGAGGACGCCGCCGACCGTCTCGCCGCCTTCCCCGGCGACCCGGTGACGGACCCGCTGGGCCAGCCGATCCCCACGGTGGACTCGCATCCCGTCTTTCGGGCCTCGGTCACCCCGCTCGATGAGGTGCCGGTCGGAGACGACGCCGATGTGCTGGCCATCAGAGCTCCGGGAGCAGCCCGGGATTTCCTCAATGGCGAGGGAGTCATCGTCGGGGCACGCATCTCGGTGATCGGCGCCAGTGAATCGAGTGTGCTCGTCGATGCCGGGAACCCGGTCAACCTGACCCGACACCTGGCGGCGACTATCGACGTGCGAGTCGTGGGCCGCAGTGATGCCCACTGAGCAACCCAGCCGCATCGGAGAAGGCGCAGGACACACGTGCTGACCACCTTCGTCATCGGCCTGCGCGAGGGCCTCGAGGCGGCGTTGATCGTCGGCACCATCGGTGCCTTCATCGTCAAACGCGGCGACCGCCGGGCCCTCCGCCCGATGTGGTGGGGCGTCGCCGCCGCGGTGGTCTTGAGCGCGGGGAGCGCCATCGCCCTCCACGTGGCCAATCGCTCCCTCACCCTGCGAGCCCGCGAGGCGACGGAAGGCGGGCTCACGCTGGTGGCGGTGGCCGGAATCACCTACATGATCGTGTGGATGCGGCGCCACTCCGCCGCCCTCAAGTCTCACCTCGAGTCGAAGGCCGGGGGCGCCCTCGAAGCCGGGTCGGTCACCGCGATCATCGGCATGGCATTCGTGGCCGTTCTCCGCGAGGGCTTGGAGACGGCGGTGTTTCTGCTCGCCACCCTGGGCAATAGCGCCTCCCCGGTTCCGGGAGCCCTCGGTGCCGTCCTCGGGATCCTGGTCGCCATCGCCATCGGCTACGGGATCTACCGCGGCGGCATCAGAGTCGACCTCCGTCGGTTCTTCCGTGTCACCGGGGTGGTCTTGGTGATCGTGGCGGCAGGTCTCCTGGCCAGTGCGGTACACGAGCTCGCCGAGGCCGGCGTGATCACGTTCCTCCAGGTTCCCGCGATCGATCTCAGTTGGCTCAT